>JBAZPY010000025.1:0-10282 GCA_041645515.1 Agrococcus sp. | reverse complement strand
GCTCGTGGACACGGGCGGGTGGGAGCCCGACGCGCGCGGCATCGACCGCTCCGTGGCGATGCAGGCGGAGATCGCCGTCGACCTCGCCGACGCGGTGCTCTTCGTGGTCGACGTCAACGTCGGCCCGACGTCGACCGACGAGCACGTCGTGCGGATGCTGCGGCAGTCGAACCGGCCGGTGCTGCTGGTCGCGAACAAGTCGGACGACTCGCGCAAGGACCTCGAGGCCGCGTCGCTGTGGAGCCTGGGGCTGGGGGAGCCGATCCCGGTCTCCGCCGTGCACGGCCGCGGCGTCGCCGACATGCTCGACCTCGCCATGCAGAAGCTGCCCGAGGTCTCGGCGGTCGCGAAGGAGGAGATCGGCGGTCCCCGCCGGGTCGCCATCCTCGGCCGCCCCAACGTCGGCAAGTCGAGCCTGCTGAACAAGGCCGCGGGCGAGGAGCGCGTCGTCGTCAACGAGATCGCCGGCACGACCCGCGACCCGGTCGACGAGCAGATCGAGCTGGGCGGCAAGGTGTGGCGCTTCGTCGACACCGCGGGCATCCGCCGCCGCGTGCACCTGCAGCAGGGCGCCGACTTCTACGCGACGCTCCGCACGCAGGCCGCGCTCGAGAAGGCGGAGGTCGCGGTCGTGCTCATCGACGTCACCGAGCCGCTCTCGGAGCAGGACGTGCGCATCGTCGACCTCGTGCTCGAGTCGGGTCGTGCGCTCGTGCTCGCGTTCAACAAGTGGGACCAGCTCGACGACGAGCGCCGCCGCTACCTCGAGCGCGAGATCGAGCAGGATCTGGCGCACGTCGACTGGGCGCCGCGCGTGAACATCTCCGCGCGCACCGGGCGCCACCTCGAGAAGCTCGTGCCCGCGCTCGAGCAGGCGCTCGAGTCGTGGGACACCCGCGTGCCGACCGGCAAGCTCAACGCGTTCATCGCCGAGATCGTCGCGGCGCACCCGCACCCGCTCCGGGGCGGGAAGCAGCCGCGCATCCTCTTCGCGACCCAGGCGAGCACGCGGCCGCCGACCTTCGTGCTGTTCACGACGGGCTTCCTCGACCCGGGCTACCGCCGATTCATCACGCGTCGCCTGCGCGAGGACTACGGCTTCGAGGGCACGCCGATCCAGGTGAACATGCGCGTGCGGGAGAAGCGGGAGCGGCGCTCCTAGCGTCGTCTCGATACGCGGCCGGCTTCGCCGGCTGCTACTCGACGAGCGGGTGGGGCGACCGGCTTCGCCGGCTGCTACTCGACGAGCGGGTGGGGCGGCCGGCTTCGCCGGCTGCTACTCGACGAGCGGGTGGGGCGGCCGGCTTCGCCGGCTGCTACTCGACGAGCGGGTGGGGCGACCGGCTTCGCCGGCTGCTGCTCGGCGAGCGGGTGGGGCGGCCGGCTTCGCCGGCTGCTACTCGACGAGCGGGGCCGGCTGCTGCTCGACGAGCGGGGTGCCGCGGACGAGCGGCGGGGTCAGCGGACCTGGCGCGCGCCGAACTGCATCCGCGGGTTCGCGAACACGTCCTGCGCCTGCACGAGGCGCAGCTCGCGCTCGCCCGAGTCGAGCGTCGCCTGCAGCAGGTCGAACACGCTCGACGCGGTGCGCTCGAGCGCCGTCACCGCAGATCCCGTCTCGCGGTAGTGGGCCGTGAAGACGGCGCTCGTGACATCGCCCGAGCCGTTCGCCTTGAACGGCAGGTGCGGCGTCTGCACGATCCAGGCGCCCTCGTCGTCGACGGCCAGCATCTCGATCGTGTCGGCCTCGCGGTCGGGCCGCAGCACGCTCGTGACGAGCACCGCGCGCGGCCCCAGGTCGCGGATGCGGTCGGCCGACTCGAGCGTCGACTCGACGGTGTCCGGCGTCGTCTCGGTCATGAACCCGAGCTCGAACTGGTTCGGCGTGAGGATGTCGGCGTGGGGGAGCGCCTTCTGGCGGATCAGCGGCGGGATCGTCGGCGCCACGAAGCAGCCGGAATTGGCGTTGCCCATCACCGGATCGCACGTGTACGTCGCCGACGGGTTCGCCGCCTTCACGCGCGCGACCGCGTCGAGCACGACGTCGACGATCTCCTCGCCGCCGAGGTAGCCCGACAGCACGCCGTCGACCGTGCCGAGCACCCCTCGGTCCTCGACGCCCTGCACGACCGCACGCACGTCGTCGGCGGGGATGAGCGGCCCGCCCCACGAGCCGTAGCCCGTGTGGTTCGAGAAGTTGACGGTGAGCACCGGCCACACCTCGTGCCCGATGCGCTGCAGCGGGAAGACGGCGGCGGAGTTGCCGACGTGGCCGTAGGCGACGTGCGACTGGATCGACAGGAACCTCATTGCGGCATTCTCCCATCCAGCGCTTCCAGCAGCGTCGCCTGCACGAAGCCCACCCAGTCGATCACGTCGCGCAGCTGCGCGATGTCGTCGTCGGTGACGTCGTCGGGCAGCTCCGCCTTGTCCTGGCCGGTGCGGACGTGGAGCACGAGCCGCACCTCCCCGAGCGCCCGCAGCCACGCATCCGCCCCCTCCGCGTCGACCTCGAGCTGCACGACGTCGCCGTCGACCTCCGTCGGCATCGCCGACTCCAGGTCGACGACCATGCGGGTCATCGACTGCATGCGTGCGAAGGCGATGTCGCCGGAGGCGAGCCGGCGGAACTCCGCGGCGTCGGCGGGGTCCTCGTAGGCGTCGGGGTAGAGGCGCGCCATCACCGGATCGGAGTCGATCGCGGTGCGGTCGATGACGGCGCGGTGCAGGCCGAGCACCTGCCGGCCGAGGGTCGCGAGCATGTCCGCCTCCTCGGCGAGCATCGAGCAGCTTGCGCCGTCGCCGACGGCCTGCCAGGACCTCACGACTGCACCCGCTCGAGGGTCGCGAGCAGCCCGTCGCCGTGCAGCCCCGCCACGTGCATCTCCTGCTCCTCCCGGCTGCCCCGGGCGACGAGCGCGCGGCCGTCGTGCTGCGCCAGCTCCATGAGCTCGCGAGCGTGCTCGCGGGAGCACCCGAAGCGGCGCATCAGCACGTGCACGACGTACGCCTGCAGGGTGACCTCGTCGTCCCACAGGATGGTCGCCCACTCGTCGCCTGGCGCGCTCACCGGTCGATCACCTCGATGCCTGCCGTGGTCGGGCCGAGCACCGTCGCGATGACGGAGTGCGCGGCGGTGTCGGGCCCGCGGTCGATGCGCAGGCTCCAGAGCGCGAGCGCGAAGCCGAGCGCCGCGAGGGCCACGCCCAGCCACGCGGGCGCGAGGTAGCCGAAGCCCGCGGCGATGACGGCACCGCCGAGCGCGGCGCCGAGGGCGTTGCCGACGTTGAAGGCCGCGTGGTTGGTGGCGGCACCGAGGAGCTCGGCCTCGCCGGCGGTGCGGATGATGCGCGCCTGGATCGTGGGGATGAGGGCTGAGCTCGCGGCGCCGATGAAGAACGCGAGCACGAACAGCGCGACCGGGATCGCGCCGAGCAGCGCGAACAGGGCGAGCGAGACGGTGAACGCGGGGAACGCGATCATGATCGTGCGGCGGAGGCTCTTGTCGCTCGCCCAGCCGCCGACGATGTTGCCGACGGTCATGCCGAGGCCGACGGTCGCGAGCAGCCACGCGATCGCCGACTCCGGCAGCAGCGCGACGCGCGTGACGATCTCGGCGGCGTAGGAGTAGACGGCGAAGAAGCCGCCGAACCCGACGCACGCCACGGCGATCATGAGCCACAGCCGCGGGTTCCGGAACGCGGCGAGCTCGCGCTTCGCGCTGCGCGTCGGGTCGCCCGGCACGCTCGGCAGGAACGCGGCGGCGAGCGCGAGCGTGAGGGCGAAGATGACGGCGACCGCCACGTACGTCCAGCGCCAGCCGGCGGCCTGGCCGAGCCAGGTGCCGAGCGGCACGCCGATGACGTTCGCGATCGTGAGCCCCGAGAGCGCGAGCGCGACGCCGGCGCCCTGTCGGCCGGGCCCCATGATGCGGGCGGCGAGCAGCGAGGCGACGCCGAAGTAGGCGCCGTGGGGGATCGCGGCCACGAAACGGGCGACGAGCGTGAGCTCGAAGGTCGGCATGAGCCCGCTCGCGAGGTTCGCGATCGTGAACGCGACGACCAGCAGCAGCACCAGGGTGCGCTGCGACATCCGCGCCGCCCAGATCGACACCAGGGGCGCACCGACGACGACGCCGAGCGCGTACGCGGTGATGATCCAGCCGGCATGGGCGATGCCGCGCGCCGGGTCGTCGGCGAAGCCCGGCACCAGATCTGCCGCGGTCAGCGGCAGGATGCCCATCGTCGCGAACTCGGTCGTGCCGATGCCGAAGCCCCCGAGCGCGAGGGTGAAGAGCGCGGCGAGGCGTCGTGCGGGAGTGAGCTGCATGCTGCCTCGATCGTAGGGGCGGATGCGGTGGGACGTGGCGCTTGCTACGCTCGGTAGGTAAGCCTTGCCTCACCTGAGGCGGCCGGCACCAAGCCCCGGAGGAGCAGCATGGCGGGACCAGAGCGCGTCGCAGCGGTCGCACCGAGGTTCGTCGAGCTCGAGGTGCTGGCCAACCAGCAGGTGTCGCCGCACATCCGGCGCGTCACCCTCGGGGGCGACGAGGTCCACGCGATGACCCCGCAGGGCTACGACCAGTGGTTCCGCTTCTTCATGCGGCGAGAGGGTCAGGACGAGCTGCGCGTGCCGCAGAGCCCTTCCACCTGGTTCCCGCAGTACCTCGCGATGCGCGAGTCGCAGCGCCCATGGATCCGTAACTACACGGTGCGCGGCTTCCGGCTGGATGCCGGCGAGCTCGACATCGACTTCGTCTGCCACGTCGACCCGGGCCCCGGTGCGGCATGGGCGATGGGGGCGCAGCCCGGCGAGCGCGCTGTGCTGCTCGACGAGGGCCTGCTGTACAACGACGACGGCCTCGAGGGCGAGGTGCTGATGGTGGGCGACGAGTCGGTGCTGCCCGCGATCGCCGGCATCTGCGGCTCGCTCGCTGACGACGCTCGCGGCACGGCGCTGATCGAGGTCGGCCATCGCGACGACATCCAGGAGTTCGCGCACCCGGCCGGTGTCGACATCCGCTGGGTGGAGCGCGGCGACGTGCGCGAGGGGCAGGCCGCGCTCGAGGAGCTGCGCGGGCTGCGCATGCCGGAGGAGTTCGGCTACGCCTACAACGCGGGGGAGCAGGCGCTCGCGACCGGTGCGCGGCGCCACCTCGTCCGGGATCGCGGCATCGACAAGCGGCGCATCACCTTCACCGGCTACTGGAAGCTCGGCAAGTCGTACGTCGACTGACCGCGACTGCCGAAACTTCCCGCGAAGTTTCACCACGGTGACGTTGCACGCATCCTGACATGCCTATGCAGGCACCGCGGCCCATCCGCTTGCCTATCGTGAAGACGTGCCAACCTCGTCACCCGCCGTCGACAGCGCCCACCAGGCGTGGCTCGACCGCCTCGCCCTCGCCGAGTCCGCTGTGCCGATCATCGGCCGCCTCTATCGGGAGCGCGACGTAGTCACGCACGTGCACGGCAAGAAGCTCGTCAACCAGTCGCCGATCGACATCCTGAAGGCGCACAAGTGGGCCCGCCGCGTCGGCGAGCGCGTGCTGAGCATCGAGGACTCCATCAAGGTGCTCCGGATCGTCGACGAGCTGGGCCTCAAGGGCATCTCGCTCGACCTCGGCCTGATCCTCGCGGAGGCGCCCTCGACCGGGTTCGACGCGTGGGTGCGCGACCACGTCGCCGCGCTGCCGTCCTGGTCGCAGGACGACTCGACCGACGTCGTGCTCTACGGCTTCGGCCGCATCGGGCGGCTGCTCGCACGCATCCTCATCGGGCACGCCGGCAGCGGCCTGGGCCTGCGCCTGCGCGCGATCGTCGTGCGGCGCGGCGGCGAGGACGACCTCGAGAAGCGCGCGAGCCTGCTGCGCCGCGACTCGGTGCACGGCGCCTTCCAGGGCACGATCGAGATCGACCGCGAGGCGTCGACGATCCTCGCGAACGGCACGCTCATCCAGGTCATCTACTCCGACGACCCCAACACCGTCGACTATACGCAGTACGGCATCGACCGAGCGATCGTCGTCGACAACACCGGCCGCTGGCGTGAAGAGGCCGGCCTCGGGCAGCACCTCGCCCGACCGGGCGTCGAGCGCGTCGTGCTCACCGCGCCGGGCAAGAGCCCGCTCAAGAACATCGTGTTCGGCGTCAACCACGACGCGATCGCGCCCGGCGACGCCATCGTGACCGCCGCATCCTGCACGACCAACGCGATCACGCCGGTGCTGCAGGTCGTGAACGACGCCTACGGCATCGAGCACGGCCACGTCGAGACGGTGCACTCGTACACGAACGACCAGAACCTGATCGACAACTTCCACAAGGGCGCCCGTCGCGGCCGCTCGGCGGCGCTCAACATGGTGCTGACCGAGACCGGTGCGGCGAAGGCCGTCGCGAAGGCGCTGCCGGAGCTCGAGGGCAAGCTCACCGGCAACGCGATCCGCGTGCCGACGCCTGACGTGTCGATGGCGATCCTGAACCTCACGCTCGAGCAGGACGTGGACCGCGAGCAGGTGAACGAGCTGCTGCGGCAGACCTCGCTCACCGGCGAGCTGCGCGCGCAGATCGACTTCACCGACTCCGCCGAGGTGGTCTCTACCGACTTCGTCGGCAACAACCGGGCCGGGATCGTCGACGGGCTCGCGACGATCGCGAGCGGCCGCCACCTCGTGCTCTACGTCTGGTACGACAACGAGTACGGCTACTCGTCGCAGGTCGTGCGCGTCATCGAGCACATGGCCGACCAGATGGCCAAGGCGCGGCAGCTGCTGCCCGCCTGACACCGACTTGCCGCCGTCGGGACTCTCCTGGGTGGAGGCCCGACGGCGGCAAACCCCTTCCGATCGCGGGGGCGTCCGCTAGCCTCGACGCCATGCGCGAGGTGACCGAGACCGAGCTCCGGGCGTGCTTCGTGAACGCCACGCCGCGCGAGCTCGAGCAGCTGCCCATCCCCGGCCTGCACGAGACCATCTGGGGAGAGCGCGAGTACCTGGGCTGGCGCGACCCGCAGTCGTCGCGTCTCGGGTATGTGGTGCTCTGGCAGGGGGACCGGCTCGTCGGGCTGGTCGTCCGCGCGGCACCCGGCGGGCTGCGGCCCGGCATCGCGGCGATGTGCGCGCTCTGCCACTCGACGCAGCCGGCGACGCAGGTGCGCATGTTCAGTGCCCGCCTGGCCGGGCCGGGCGGCGACACCGGCAGCTCGATCGGCACCTACATCTGCGAGGACCTCGCCTGCTCGCACATCATCCGCACCGGCCCGGCGCACCTGCTGAACCGCGACCGCATCGCGTCGCGGGCAGACGGGCTGCTCGGGCGCGTGACGGGATTCGCCGCACGCGTCGAGCGGGCCCTCCGGGATGCGCGGGATGGCTGACGCTTTCATCCTCGATGCCGTGCGCACCCCGCGCGGCCGCCGCCGCGGCGCCCTCGCCGAGGTGCACCCGGTGCGGCTCGCCGCGGGGCTGCTCGCATCGCTCGAGGCACGCGGCGTCGCCGCAGACCGGATCGACGACATCGTGCTCGGCACGGTCTCGGCCGTCGGGGAGCAGGGCGGCGTGCTCGCGCGCGGCGCCGTGCACGCGGCGGGGCTGCCCGACACGGTGCCGGGCATGCAGGTCAACCGGTACTGCGCATCCGGTCTCGAGGCGGTCACGACGGCGGCGGGCCGCATCGCGGCGGGCTTCGACGACCTGATCGTGGCCGGCGGTGTGGAAGCGATGTCGAGGGTGCCGCTCGGCAGCGACGGCGGACCGTACGCCACCGATCCCAGCGAGGTCGAGCCTTGGAGCCTCGTGCCGCAGGGGGTGAGCGCCGACGCGATCGCCTCGCTCGAGGGGTTCGAGCGTGACGAGGTCGACCGCTTCGCGCTGCTGTCGCAGCAGCGCACCGCCGCCGCATGGGACGAGCAGCGCTTCGCTGGATCGATCGTGCCGGTGCTGGGCGCCGACGGCTCGGTGGTGCTCGACCGCGACGAGCACCCGCGCGCGGGCACGACGATCGAGGCGCTCGCGGCGCTCGCCCCGGCGTTCGCCGCCTACGGCGAGGCGGGCTTCGACCGCCTTGTGCTGCAGCACCACCCCGAGAGCGCCAGGATCGAGCACGTGCACACCGCCGGCAACTCGTCGGGCATCGTCGACGGCGCCGGACTGGTGGTGATCGGCACCGAGGCGGCCGCCGCATCGCTCGGGCTCGCACCGCGCGCGCGGATCGTCGGGGCGACGTCGCTCGGGTCCGACCCCACGCTGATGCTGACCGGCCCCGTGGCCGCGACCGAGCGCGTGCTCGCGCGCGCCGGTCTCGGCATCGACGACATCGACCTCTTCGAGGTGAACGAGGCCTTCGCATCCGTCGTGCTGCACTGGATGCGCGGCACCGGTGTGGGCGTCGACCGCACGAACGTGAACGGCGGCGCGATCGCCATGGGGCATCCGCTCGGTGCGACCGGCGCGATGCTGCTCGGCACGGCGCTCGACGAGCTGGAGCGGCGCGGCGGCCGGCGGGCGCTCGTGACGCTGTGCGTCGGCGGCGGCATGGCGTCGGCGATGGTGATCGAGCGCGTCTGACGCCGTGGGCGCTCGATAGGGTCGGTCGGGTGACCGAGAGCAACGACGCCAAGACCACCACCGACGACGCCGCAAGGGCTGCGGAGGTGCACGCCGTCGACGAGCTCGTCGTCACGCAGCACACCCTGACGACGCCTGCCGGCGATCTCGCCTACACGGCGCGCGCCGGCCGCGTGGTGCTGTGGGAGGAGAAGGTCGAGGACGACGTCTTCCGGGGCCGGAAGGCGCGGGCGCAGGTGGCGATCACGGCCTACACCGCCGACGACGCCGACCCGACGACCCGGCCGGTCACATTCGCGTTCAACGGCGGCCCCGGCTCGGCGAGCGTCTGGCTGCACATGGGCGTGCTCGGGCCCAAGCGGGTCGTCATGGGCGACGCCGGCTCGCTCGCCGCGCCGCCCTACGGCATCGCCGACAACCCTCAGTCGCTGCTCGCCGTCTCGGACCTCGTCTTCATCGACCCGGTGTCGACGGGACGCTCCCGGCCCGTCGAGGGCCAGAAGGCGAAGGAGTTCCACGGCTTCACCGCCGACATCGAGTCGGTCGCGGAGATCATCCGCCAGTGGGTGACCGCGGAGGGTCGCTGGCTGAGCCCGAAGTTCCTCGCGGGGGAGTCGTACGGCACCACCCGGGCGGCCGGGCTCGCGCAGCACCTGCAGGAGCAGCTCGGCATGTACCTCAACGGGCTGCTGCTGATCTCGAGCGTCCTCGACTTCTCGACCGCCAACTTCGAGCGCGGCGGCGACCGGGCGCACGCGATGTACCTGCCGTTCTACGCGGCGACGGCGTGGCAGCACGGCTTCCACGAGGGGCGCGCCCTCGAGGAGGTGGTCGATGAGGCGCGCGAGTACGCGGCGCGCGACTACGCGTGGGCACTGACGCGCGGTGCGCGCCTCACGTCGGCGGAGCGCAGCGATGTCGTCGCGACCGTGGCGCGGCTGACGGGCCTCTCCGAGGCCTACGTCGAGCGCGCCGACCTGCGCATCGAGCACTGGCGCTACTTCGGCGAGCTGCTGCGCGATCGCGGCCTCACGGTCGGGCGCCTCGATTCGAGGTTCACGGGGCCGGCGGCGAGCGGCATCGCGGAGCACATGGATGCCGACCCGTCGATGGATGCCATCCTCGGCCCGTACGCGGCGGCGTACCAGCACTACCTGCACCACGAGCTCGGTGTGCGCGACACCGGGCCGTTCCACGTGTTCGGCAAGGACGTCATCGAGCACTGGAGCTACAAGGAGTTCGAGAACGCCCCGGTGTACGTCATCGACCGCCTGTCGCGTGCGATGCGCCAGAACCCGCACCTGGCGGTGCACTTCGCCTATGGATGGTTCGACGGCGCGACGCCGTTCTCGGCCGCAGAGGACTCGGTCGCGCACCTGCAGATCCCGGATGCGCTGCGTGACAACCTCGAGCACCGCTACTACGAGGCCGGCCACATGATGTACGTGCACGAGCCCTCTCGGCTCGCGCAGGCCGCGGACCTCGCCGACTTCGTGCGGCGCCGCTCGGGCCGCTGACCCCCTCCGGCTGGTCGAGCAGCACACCGCGAAGCGGCGCGCGTATCGACTCCCTCCTGCTGGTCGAGTAGCACGGCGCGAAGTGGCGCGCGTATCGAGACCAGGCTCAAAAGGGCAGTTCGGGCGATGGCCCGACGATCGTGCCCCAGAGCTCCTCGATGCCGGTGAACCTCGGCCCGACGGGGTCGGGCTCGTCGACGTA
>JBAZPY010000024.1:0-10510 GCA_041645515.1 Agrococcus sp. | reverse complement strand
CAACCAGCGGTAGAGGGCCGAGTCGGTTTCGACACGCTCAGCGCGCTGCGCGCGCGGAGCGGCTCAACCGGCGGAGGGGCGGGAGCAGCGCCACGCGGGGACCGGCTCGACCAGCGGAGGGGTGGATTGGTCGGACCAATGTTGACAACGGGGCGCCCCGTGCCGTAGCGTGCGGCGCATTGGTCAGACCAATCTCGGTCCGGCCGCTCGACGATGAGGAGGCCGCCGCCGTGGACACCACGCGTGAAGGGTTCGCGATCCAGCTGATCGGCCTCTCCAACCCCGAGCCCGACGGCTCACGCCGCCTCTTCCCCGAGCGGGAGCTCTGCGCCCGCCTCGACGTCAGCCGCGCCGCCCTCCGCGAGCGCCTCTCCGAGCTCGAGTCGATCGGCATCCTCTCCCGTCGCCAGGGCCACGGCACGTACCTGCAGGCCCCCGGCCCCGACGTCATCCGCACGTACTTCACGACCATGCGAGCGCTCGGCTTCCTCGGCTCGAGCGAGATCGCCGAGGCGCGCGAGATGCTCGAGACGGTCGTCGCAGTGCAGGCCGCCCGCCGGGCGAGCGAGGACGACGTCGCGCGCCTCCGCGGGCTGGTCGACGAGATGGTCGCCTGCACCGCCGCCGGCGAGCACGACGCCGCGACGGAGGCCGACCTCGCGTTCCACGCCGGGCTCTTCCGCATCGTCGACAACCCCGTCTTCACGATGGTGCACAACGGCCTCGCCCACGCGCTCGCGCAGGCGATGCACGACCGGCGCGCCGCCGCGATCGCCGCCGAGGGCGTCACCGCCGATGGCCGCGCCGAGACCGACACCATCCACTACCCGATCGTGGATGCGATCGCCGCGAACGATCCCGACGCCGCGCGCGACGCCATCCGCCGGCACTTCGAGATCCACTCGCTCATCACGCTCGACATCGCCAAGGAGGGCACCGCGTGACCACCCCATCCCCCGTCGTCTTCGTCGGGCTCGGTGCCATCGGCACCCCGATGTCGCAGCGCGTCGCCCGGGCCGGCTTCGCCGTCACCGGCGTCGACCCGTTCGAGGCCGCGCGCGAGCGCGCCGCCGAGGCCGGCATCGCCGCGGTCGCCACCATCGCCGACGCGCCCGCCGACGGCACCGTCGTCGTCATGGTCGCGACGCCCGACCAGCTCGACGCGCTGGTCGACGAGGCGATCACGGCAGGCGTCGCGGCCGACCGCGCGTGGGTCGTCATGTCGACGGTCGGGCCGGATGCGGTCCGTCGGGCGGGCGAGCAGCTCACGGCAGCCGGTGCGCGCGTCGTCGACGCCCCGGTCACGGGTGGCGTCGCCCGCGCCTCGACCGGCGAGCTCATCATCTTCGCCTCCGGCGCCGCCGCCGACCTCGCCGAAGCCGCCGACGTGCTGCGTCCCCTCGGCACCGCCCGCATCGTCGGCGAGGAGCTCGGCCAGGGCCAGGCGATCAAGGTCGTCAACCAGCACCTGTGCTCGGTGCACATCGTCGCCGCGGCGGAGGCGCTCGCGCTCGGCGAGGCGCTCGGCCTCGACAAGGCCGACGTGCTCGATCTGGTCGGCGGCGGCGCCGCCGGCAGCTGGATGCTCAGCGACCGCGGTCCGCGCATGCTGCTCGGCGCCGACGCGCCCGTCACGAGCACGATCGGCATCTTCGTGAAGGACTCCGGACTGGTCGCGGATGCGGCCGCCGCGGTCGGCGCGGACGTCCCCGTGCTCGCCGCCGCGCGCGAGCGCTACCTGCTCGCCGCATCCGCCGGACTCGAGCGCCGCGACGACAGCAGCGTCATCGAGACCTACCAGCACTGAACCCATCCCACCCCGCCGCTCTGCGGATCGCACCCACCCAGCACGCACTGCCCAAGGCAGGTTCGAGGAGGAACCATGTCCACCACCAGCTCCACCGCGCCGGCCCCCGGCGTCAAGAAGGACAACCCGATCAAGGTGTCGATCGCCTCGATGATCGGCACGGCCGTCGAGTCGTACGACTTCTTCATCTACGCGACGGCCGCAGCGACCTACTTCGGCGCCGTGTTCTTCGCGACCGACAACGCGCTCGTCGGAGCGCTCGCATCGTTCGCGACGCTCGCGATCGGCTTCCTCTTCCGCCCGCTCGGCGGCTACCTCGCAGGCCACTTCGGCGACCGCATCGGCCGCAAGCGCGTGCTCATCTGGTCGCTCGTCGTGATGGGCGTCGTGACGACGCTCATCGGCGTGCTGCCCACGTTCGCGACCGTCGGCATCGCCGCGCCGATCATGCTCATCCTGCTGCGCATCATCCAGGGCATCGCCTACGGCGCCGAGTGGGGCGGCGCGGTGCTGATGGCCGTCGAGCACGCCCCGGCACGCCGCCGCGGCTTCTTCGGCGCGCTCCCCCAGATTGGCATCCCCGCCGGCCTGCTGATCGCGAACGGCACCATCCTCGCCACCAGCGGCCTCCCCGGCGACTGGGCATGGCGCGTGCCGTTCCTGCTCGCCAGCATCATGGTCGTCATCGGCCTCTTCATCCGCCTCCGCGTCGCCGAGAGCCCCGAGTTCGAGACCATGAAGGCAAAGGACGAGGTGCTCAAGCAGCCGGCGCTCGAGACGCTCAAGCGCGACTGGCGCCTGATCGTGCGGATCATCGGGCTGCGCCTGGCCGAGACCGGCGGCTACTACCTCACCACCGCCTTCACCGTCACGTACGTCGGCCTCGCCTCGATCACCGAGGGCTCGAACGTGCTCATCGGCACGCTCGTCGGCTCGGCGATCGGCCTCGGGAGCCACCTGGTGTTCGGCGCCCTGAGCGACCGCATCGGCCGCAAGAAGGTGTTCCTCATCGGGTCGATCTTCACGATCCTGTTCGCCTTCCCGATGTTCCTGCTCATCAACACGGGCTCGCTCGCGATGATCGTGGTGGCGATCGCGCTGTCGCTCGTGCTGAGCCACGACCCGATCTTCGCGGTCGAGGGCAGCTGGTTCTCCGAGCTGTTCCCCGCCAACCGTCGCACCTCCGGCATCTCGCTCGGCTACAACGGCGCCGCGATCGTCGCCGGCTGCCTGCCGTTCATCGCCACGGCGGTCTACGGGTGGATGGGCTGGGTCGGCCCGGCGCTGCTGCTCGTCGCGCTCGGCGTCATCTCGACCGCGGTCGCCGTCACCGCTCGCGAGACGGCACCCGCGGTCGTCGGCTCGGGCCCCGCGACGCCGGCCGACGCCCGCATCGCGGAGAGGGTCTCCGCATGACCATCGCCACCACCGCCCCGCGCGTCGCCGGCAAGGACGCGCGCAGCCGCGACGAGCGCATCGCCGCCGTCACCGACAGCGCCTACCGCGCCCGCCACCACGCGCTCGACATGGGCGAGGTGCAGGGGCAGGGCTACGTCGGGCAGGCCCTCGGCGCCGCCGACATGCTGGCCGCGGTCTACGCCGACCAGCTGCGCTTCGACCCGGCCGACCCGCACTGGGAGGGCCGCGACCGCTTCCTGCTCTCGACCGGCCACTACGCCATCGGCTTCTACGCGGCGATCGCCGACGCCGGCATCGTGCCGGTCGAGGAGCTCGTCACCTACGCCGCCGACGACTCGCGGCTGCCCATGTCGGGCATGGCCTCGTACACGCCGGGCATGGAGATCTCCGGGGGCTCTCTCGGCCACGGCCTCACGGTCGCGGTCGGCATGGCGCTCGGGCTGCGGCTCCAGGGCCGCGCCGACCAGCGCATCTTCAACTTCCTCTCCGACGGCGAGCTCGATGAGGGCTCCACCTGGGAGGCGGCGATGGGCGCCGCCCACCACCGGCTCGGCAACCTGACGGCGATGGTCGACATGAACGCGCTGCAGGCGGACGGGCCCACCGCATCCGTGCTGCGCATCGAGCCGGTCGAGGAGAAGTGGCGCGCCTTCGGGTGGCACGCGCTCCGCATCGACGGCAACGACCCCGGGGCGCTCATCGACGCCCTCGACGAGTGCGCGTCGGGCGCCGCCGCCGAGGGCCAGCCGCAGGCGATCATCTGCGACACGGAGGTCGGGCGCGGGGTGCCGCTTCTCGAGGAGCGCGAGAAGGCCCACTTCATGCGCATCGAGGAGCACGAGTGGCAGATCTGCCGCGAGCAGCTCACCGCAGGACGCGAGCAGGAGGCGACGCGATGACCACGACCACCTTCCAGCGCAAGGGTCCGAGCACGAGCGCGATGATCGCGTCCTTCGCGGATCCCGGGCAGCGCACCGAGTCGGCCCCGTTCGGCCACGCCCTCGCGGCGCTCGCCGAGCAGGACGAGCGGATCGTCGGCCTCACCGCCGACCTCGGCAAGTACACCGACATGCACATCTTCGCCGAGGCGCACCCCGAGCGCTTCTTCCAGATGGGCATGAGCGAGCAGCTGCTCTTCGGCGCGGCGGCGGGCATGGCCGAGCTCGGCTTCGTGCCGTTCGCGTCGACCTACTCGGTCTTCGCGGCCCGCCGCGCGTACGACTTCATCGCCCTCGACATCGCCGAGCCCGGCCTCAACGTCAACGTGGTCGGCGCTCTGCCCGGCCTCACGACCGGCTACGGGCCGAGCCACCAGGCGACGGAGGACATGGCCATCTTCCGGGGCCTGCCGAACCTGACGATCGTCGACCCGTGCGACGCGCTCGACATCGCCCAGGCGGTGCCGCAGCTCGCCGCGCACGACGGCCCGACCTACCTGCGCCTGCTGCGCGGCAAGGTGCCGGCGGTGCTCGACGAGTACGACTACACGTTCGAGCTCGGCAAGGCGAAGGTGCTCCGCGAGGGCGCCGACGTCGTGTTCGTCTCGTCGGGGCTCATGACGATGCGTGCGCTGCAGGCGGCGGATGCGCTGGCGGCCCACAAGGTCGACGTGGCGGTCGTGCACTCCCCCACCATCAAGCCGTTCGACGCCGAGACGGTGCTCGCGCAGCTCGACACGCCTCGGCTCGCGGTCACGCTCGAGAACCACACGGTCATCGGCGGCCTGTTCTCCGCCGTGGCGGACGCGGCGGCGCAGCGCGGCCTCGGCAAGCGGATCGTGCCGATCGCGCTGCCGGATGCGTTCCTGGACGCGGGCGCGCTGCCGACGCTGCACGACCGATACGGGCTCGCGAAGGACCGCATCGTCGAGAAGGTGCTGGCCGAGCTGGGCTGAGCGACCGACGCGAGGGGGCGGGGCGGATGCCTCGCCCCCTCGCTCGTGTCCCGGTACGGATCTGCGGGTCGCGACCGCGTGCACCCGCAATTCGGTACCGGCGCTCCGCGGGGCACCGCGCATCCGGTACCGACTTGCGGGTCGCGCACCTCGGCACCCGCAGATCGGTGCAGCCGCCTCGAAGCCGACCGCGCGACTTTCACGGGTCTGCGGGTCGAGAGCGCGAGGACCCGCCGATCGGTACCAGCGCCCGCAACACCCCGCGGGCCGCCGCCCGCCGCGCGATCAGCCCGCGAGCCCCGCCTCCATGCGCGCCGCGATGACGTCGCGCGCCGAGGAGTTGTGCGCGCGCAGCACGCCGCGGGCGAGGTCGGCGTCGCCGCTCGCGATCGCGTCGACGATGGGCGCGTGGCGCGCGGCCGACATGTTGGCGATCGCCGTCTCCTGGCCGGCCGCGGTGATGACTGCTCGCGCGAGCCCGCTCACGCGCCGCCACGACTCGACGAGCGTGCGGTTGCCGCTCGCGATGCAGATCGCCTCGTGGAACGCGAGGTCGGCGGCGACCTGCTCGGCGATGGTGCCGCGCTCGCTCTCCTCGAGGCGCCCGAGCGCCTCTCGCAGCTGCGGCACCACCTCGTCGAGGTCGTCGCGCTGGCAGACCACCTCGGCGGCCGCCGACTCGAGCGCGAACCGCACGTCGAAGATCTCGCGCACCTCGGCGGGCGTGACGACGCGCACCGAGAGCCGGCCGCGCGCATCCTTCGACAGCAGGCCCTCCTCCTCGAGGTGCCGAAGCGCCTCGCGGAGCGTGCCCCGGGAGACGCCGAGCGACGCGCTGAGCTCGGTCTCTGCGAGGTGGGTGCCGGGCGCGAGCTCGCCCGTGCTGACGGCGGAGCGCAGCCGGTCGAGGATCAGCTCCCGTCGCGTCACGCGCTCGATCGATCCGAGGGATCGGAACTGCGCTTCGATGGCCATGTTGCCCACGGTACCGAGCATCCTTCGTTCTGTCCCGGCGCACCGGGAGGCGGATGAGCGCGGCGCGCGCTCAGTGGAGGTGGCTTGCGCCGTTGATGTCGATGTTGGTGCCCTGCAGGTAGGCGGCGTCGTCGCTCGAGAGGAACGCGAAGACCGCGGCGATCTCCGAGGTGTCAGCGACGCGTCCGATCGGGATGTCGGCGGCGAGCTTCGCCTCCGATTCCGGCGTGGCGCCCACGCGGATGTTCGTGTCGACGGCGCCGGGGGTGACGGAGTTGACGGTCACGCCCGAGGCTGCGATCTCGCGCGCGAGCGCCTTGGTGAAGCCGAGGATGGCCGCCTTCGCGGCCGAGTACGGCACCTTGCCGAAGACGCCGCCGCCGCGCTGCGCGGAGACCGACGACATGTTGACGATGCGACCCCAGCCGGCCTCGAGCATGCCAGGCAGGAACGCCTTCGTGACGAGGTAGGTGCCGGTCGCGTTGACCGCCATGACCTTGTTCCAGAGCTCGAGGGTGGTCTCGAGGAACGGCACGGGCGAGGTGATGCCGGCGATGTTCGCGAGCGCGGCGACGGTCGGCAGGCGGCCGGCGTCGACCTCCGCCTGCACCGCGGCGTGCGCGGCGGCGACGGATGCCTCGTCGGCGACGTTCACGGCCGTCCCGAATGCGGGCACCCCGTGCCGCTCCGCGATGTCGGCCGCGACCTGCGCTGCCCGCTCGCCGTCGAGGTCGAGGATCGCGATCGCCCAGCCGTCGCGGGCGTAGCGGTCGGCGACGGTCATGCCGATCCCGCGCTCGGAGGCGGCGCCGGTGACGACGGCGGTGCGCTCGGTGCTGGTCATGATGCTCCTTGGGTCTTGAGTGACGGGGTCTTGGATGACGGCTGCGTCGAGTCGGTGTGGCCGAGGCCGGCGACGAGCGGGGCGATGCGGGCCGCGGCGTCGCGGATCGCGTCGACGCGGGCGGCCCGGGCGTCGTCGCCCATGGCGCCGGTGGCGTCGTCGACGTAGGCGCGCGAGGGCAGCTCGAGCGCGAAGCCGCCGGCGTAGCCGACCTCGGCGAGCGCGCGGAGGGCCGCGGCGAAGTCGACGTCGCCGTCGCCGATGGCGCGGCTGAACTGGCCCGGCACGGCATCGCGCAGGTGCACGTGGGCGATGCCGGAGCCCCAGGCGCGGATCGTCTCGATCAGGTCGTCGCCGGCCGCGACGGCGTGGGCGACGTCGAGGATGGGGCGAACCCCGCTGCCCGCGAGCCGCGCGTGCAGCGCGTCGGCGCGGGCGCGGTCGAAGCACAGGCGGAGGAAGTGCAGCGACTCGACCCAGAGCTCGACGCCGTGGGCGGATGCGGTGGCGGCGGCGCGGGTGAGCGCGGTCGCGACGCGGTCGAGGTCGGTGTCGAGGTCGACGATCGGCTCGTGGTCGAGGGCGCCGCACGGCAGCACGAGGGCGTCGGCGCCGATCGAGGCGGTGAGCCGCACGAGGCGCTCGACGTGCTCCGCCTGCCGGTCGGCGTCGAGCGCCGGGTCGTTGAAGTCGCCGACGTCGCCGTTCACGCTGCGCACGCGCAGCCCGTGCGCGGCGATGGTCGCGGCCACCTGCGCGATGGCGGCGTCGTCGAGCTCGAACGGCACGTGGTCGCAGACGCCGGGCAGCGCGCCGAGGTCGATCTCGGTGAAGCCGAGGCGCTCGATCTCAACGAGCGCGTCGTCGAGGGTCAGGTGCTGGAACGAGATCGTCGAGCAGCCGAGTCGGCGAGGCAGGGTCGCCGCCGAGGTTCCCGCGTCGCGCGAGCTCATGGCAGCACGACGCCCTTGCGCGCGTCACCGATCGGGATCGGCGTGTAGCGGGTCACCTCGACCGGGCTCGCGAGCAGTCCCTCGAGCTCGGCGTTGAAGTCGGCGACAGGCTCGGCGGCGCCGTGCGCGTCGAGCAGCTCTGCGGAGTCCCAGTGCTCGATCATCGCGATCGTGCCGTCCTCGGCCTCCTGGATCGCGTAGAGGTTGCAGCCCTCCTCGTCGTGCACGCGCGGGATGACGCGCCGCATGGCGGCGAGCACCTGCTCGCGCCTGCCCTCGACGGGCCGGAAGATCGCGGTGACGACGAGGGGTGTGTGAGACACGGGTGCGTGAGACACGGGTGCGTCAGGCTCGGCTGCGCTCATGGCTGCTCCTTCTGTGCTGCATCAGCGCTGCGGCTGACGGTCCTGTAGATGCCGGAGTGGTCGAGGCCGCCGTCGCCCGCGGCGGATGCGGCTTCGAACAGTGCGAGGGCGGTGCGGGCCGCGTCGAGCCGCAGGCCAGCCTCGTCGGCGGCCTCGCGCGCGAAGCGGAGGTCCTTCACCTGGTAGTCGATCGTGCCGCCCGGCTCGAAGGACTCGTCGATCCAGTGGTGCCGCTTCTGCCGCAGCACCTCGCTCGACGCGAGGCCCGAGCCGAGCGCATCCGCGAGCGCCTCCGGGTCGATGCCGCTCACCCGAGCGAGCGCGAACGCCTCCGACAGGGCCGTGACTGTCTCGGCGACCACGAGCTGGTTGCACAGCTTCGCCATCGCACCCGTGCCGGTCGGACCCATCCGCGTCACTCGGGATGCGCAGGGGGCGAGCAGCTCGGCGAGCTCCGCGACCTGCAGCTCGGTGCCCCCGACGAAGAAGCTGATGCGGCCCTCGGCCGCCCCGAGCACGCCGCCCGACATCGGTGCGTCGACCACCTCGATGCCGTCGGCGGCCAGCTCGTCGGCGAGCGCCCGCACCGCCACCGGCGAGACGGTGCCGTGCACGACGAGCATGGGGCGCTCGACGCCGGCCGCCCGCCATCCGGCGAGCAGGCCGTCATCGCCGCCCAGCAGCTCGCGCACCTGCGGCAGGTCGGGCAGCGCGGTGAGCACCACCTCGGTCGCCGCGGCTGCGGGGGTCGCCGCGACCGCCACGTCGAACCCCTCGTCGAGCAACGCCTCGGCGCGCGACGCGCTGCGGTTCCAGACCGTCAGCGCGCCGCGCGCCGCGACCCTGCGCGCCATCGGCAGGCCCATGGCGCCGAGCCCGAGGATGCTCAGCGAGCGGCTCATGATGCTCGGATCACCGCGCGGCGGCCGCCGCGAGCGCCTCGGTCTCGCGGCGCAGCTCGATGGCCTGCGCGAGCGAGTCGTCGATCTCGACGTCGTCCCAGCGCACGCTCTCGCCCTGCTTGATGTCGTTCTTGAGCGGCACGTGGTGCGCGAGCGCGACGGGCAGGTAGCCCTCGGCGACCGAGGTGCGAGCCGAGACGAGCTTGCCGTAGACCGCGAAGCCGCCCTCGCCGTCGAGCGTGTCGCCCGCGACCAGGTCCTTCTTGGCCGTCGCCACCACATCCGCCGTGAAGCCGATGGCCGTGCCGGTCGCCACGCCGCGCAGCACCGCGTTGGCGATCGAGACGTTGAGCTCGAGTCCGACGTAGTGGTACGGGCGGTAGAGCGCGGCGTACTGCCCGCTCGGGTCCGGGTGCCACGGGTACTCCTGGAAGCACTCGGAGACGTAGTCGTTGGTCGCCTTCACCACCACGAACACGCCCTCCTGGGTGTTGTGGGGGATCCAGTCGCCCTCGCGCGTGTAGCTCGACATCACATCGACGGTGCCCTCGTGCGACAGCACGCCGCCGGCCGATTCCGGGCGGCAGACCGTTGCGATCTCCTCCAGGTTGCCGGGCGTGAAGCTGAGACCCCCGTCGCCGGGCACGAGCCCAGCGGCGTTGGCGACGGCGGCCATCTCGATCGCGGCCTTCGTGCCGTCGCGGAACGACGTGTGCATGTAGGGGTTGAGCTGGCCGGACTGCTTGAGCTCGTCCGAGAACTCCCAGTGGTCCCACACGTTGTCGGGGTTCATCTGGTTGTAGCCGGGCAGGTACTTGGCGCCCTTGCCGGCGCAGACGACGTCGAAGCCGCTCGTGCGGGCCCAGTCGACCAGCTCCCAGATGAGGGCGGGCTGGTCGCCGAACGCCATCGAGTAGACGAGCCCGGCGTCCTTCGCACGCTTGGCGAGCGCGGGGCCGGCGAGCGCGTCGGCCTCGACCGTCACCATCATCACGTGCTTGCCCGAGTCGAAGGCCGCGAGCGCGTGCTTGATGCCGACGATCGGGTTGCCGGTCGCCTCCACGATCACGTCGATGTCGGTGCGGAACAGGTCCATCGCATCCGCGATGACGGCCGTCTTGCCGTCGGTGACGTCGTCGACCGAGTCGACGACGTCGCCCTCGGGCCAGCCGACGCGGGCGAGCGACTCGCGGGCGCGGGCGGTGTTGATGTCGGCGATCGCGAGCACGCGCACGCCGGGGATGTTGCGGGCCTGCGCCAGGTACATCGTGCCGAATCGGCCGGAGCCGATCAGGCCGACGCGGATCGGCTGGCCCTGTGCTTCGCGCTCCTTGAGCAGCTCGTGCAGGTT
>JBAZPY010000023.1:0-10587 GCA_041645515.1 Agrococcus sp. | reverse complement strand
TTCGCGCTGCTCCCCGGGCACCTGCCGCGGCGCGGATTCCAAGAGTCTGCACGCATAGCGCACACCGTGCAAGTCCCGTCATCATGGACGCGGCGTGGCGCATCCGCGACCCGGCCTCCGTTGACCGAATGCCAGGACTCGCGTATGATTGCCAGGTTGCCGCGCCCGTCGTGCGGCGCATCGTCGAGCCTGGCAGCTCGACCAGACGACTTACGGCGCGCTCGCGCCGGACCACGGGAGAATCACCATGAGCAAGCGCACGTTCCAGCCGAACAACCGCCGTCGCGCCAAGAAGCACGGCTTCCGCCTCCGCATGCGCACGCGTGCGGGCCGCGCCATCCTCGCTGCGCGTCGCGCCAAGGGCCGCACCGAGCTGTCGGCGTAGCCGAAGAGGTGCTCGCGAAGGCGAACCGGATCGTGCGCGGCGACGACTTCCGTCGCATCGTTCGCACCGGTCGCCGTGCGGGCGGCCCGCTCGCGGTGGTGCACCGCGCGAAGCCCGAAGCGGACGTCAGCCGCTTCGGGTTCATCGTCTCCAAGCAGGTCGGCAACGCCGTGGTCCGCAATCGCGTCAAGCGACGCCTGAGCGAGATCGTCAGGGCCGAGCTGGACTCGATCGAGACGGCCGACATCGTCATCCGTGCACTGCCCGAAGCAGGACGAGCCGACTTCGCTACACTGAGGGCCGGCATTGCGCCGCTGCTGGTGCGTCGGTCATGAGTCGGAGCCTGTCCGGGCTGGGGCTGCTTCCTCGCAACATCTGCGTCGCGATCCTCGTCGCCTACCGCGCGGTGATCTCACCGCTCTATGGCGACGTGTGCCGCTACTATCCCAGCTGCTCGAGCTACGCCCTCCAGGCCATCCAGCAGCACGGCGTGGTCCGCGGCATCTGGTTGGGCACTCGACGCATCCTCCGCTGCCACCCGTGGGCGGCCGGCGGGGTGGATGACATCCCTGAGCCGCACTCGCGGCTCGCAACGACTCGAGCGGGGTTCGTCCTCGCCCGCAAGGAGCAGTGACAGCTTGGACATCTTCGCCCTGCTGATGTGGCCCATCAAGTGGGTCATCGAGGCGATCCTGGTCGGATTCCACACCCTGGTCACCGCGCTCGGCGGCGACGCTGGGTCGGGGCTCACCTGGGTGCTCTCGATCGTTGGTCTCGTGCTCGTGATCCGCAGCGCCATGATCCCGCTCACCGTCCGCCAGATCGTCTCCTCGCGGAAGTCGCTCGAGATCCAGCCCGAGATCCAGCGCATCCAGAAGAAGTACAAGGGCAAGAAGGACCAGTTCTCGCGCGAGGCGATGCAGCGCGAGACGATGGATGCCTACAAGAAGGCCGGCACGAACCCCTTCGCCTCCTGCCTCCCGCTGCTCATCCAGATGCCGATCTTCCTCGGCCTCGTGCAGGTGCTGACCGACGCGAACATGAAGAAGCCGGGCGTCGGGCTGCTGTCGGCCGAGCTCGCGACGCTCTTCAGCGAGTCGACGCTCTTCGGCGTCGTGCCGCTGCACATGACGATGGCAGCGGGCTTCGAGCAGGGCAGCGTGCCCGTGATCATCACGGCCATCATCCTCACGCTCATCATGTGCGCCACGCAGTTCTACACGCAGCTGCAGATCATGACGAAGAACCAGACGCCGGCGATGAAGGAGTCGCCGATGTACAAGCAGCAGCGCATCCTGCTGTACATCATCCCGGTGTTCCTGCTCATCTCCGCCTGGCTCTTCCCGCTCGGCACGATGTTCTACTGGCTCGTGTCGAACGTGTACACGCTCGTGCAGCAGCTCATCATCATCAACAAGCTCCCCACGCCCGGCTCCGAGGCGGCGCTCGCTCGCGAGGCCCGCATGGCCCGCAAGCGGCAGCGCATGGGCCTCCCGCCCGTCGACGAGGAGCACGCGGAGACCGCTGCGGAGATCGAGCTCCGGACGCAGCGCCAGCAGCCGCGGGGCAAGAAGCCGAAGTCGCAGCGAGAGGGCTGAGCATGACGGAGCAGGAGTCGACCGTCGAGGTCGAGGCGCAGGACCAGCAGGACGAGGGCGAGATCGCCGCTGACTACATCGAAGCCCTGCTCGACATCGCGGACCTCGATGGCGACATCGAGATCGAGCAGACGGAGGCCCGCACGACGATCGTCGTCGGCGAGGCGGGCGACGACCTAGCCGGCCTGGCGAAGCCCGACGTGGTGGCTGCGCTGCAGGAGCTCACGAGGCTTGCCGTGCAGCAGCAGACCGGCGAGTTCTCCAGGCTCGTCCTCGACGTGGCGGGCTCGCGCGATGCGCGTGCCGAGGAGCTGCAGTCGCTGGTCGACGCCGCCGTCGCGGCGATCCAGCGCGGGCAGGAGCGCGTCCCGCTCGAGCCGATGTCGTCCTACGAGCGGAAGCTCGTGCACGACCTGGTGCGCGAGGCGGGACTGCTGAGCGATTCCGAGGGCGAAGGCGCCGGACGCCATATCGTCGTCCTCCCCGCCTGACTCGTGGAGGACTCCGCTCCCCCGGTGCTCGAGGATGAGCCGGCCGCTGCCCGGCTCCTGTTCGGTGATCGGATCGAGCTGGCGCGCTCCTACACGATGTCGCTCGCTGCTAACGGCGAGACGCTGGGTCTGATCGGTCCCCGGGAGCTGCCGCAACTCTGGAGTCGACATATCCTCAATTCGGTGTTGCTGGCGCCGCTGCTGTGTGGGCGCGTCGGCGATGTCGGCTCGGGCGCGGGGCTGCCGGGACTGGTGCTCGCCATCGCCCGGCCGGATGTGCACATGACGCTGATCGAGCCGATGGAGCGCCGCACGGACTGGCTGCAGTCCGAGACCGATCGGCTGGGGCTCGAGAACGTCCGTGTGCTCCGTGCTCGAGCGGAAGACCTGCCCGGGTTGGGTGAGCTGCTCCCCCTCGACCAGGTGACGGCGCGCGCGGTGTCGGCGCTGCGCACGCTCATCCCGCTCACCGCCAGGCTGGTGCGCAGCGGTGGAGAGCTGCTGCTGATGAAGGGCGGTCGCGCCGACGAGGAGATCGTCGCCGCGCAGAAGGTGATCCGCAAGCACCGTCTCGCGGGGGTCGAGGTGCTCGAGCTCGGCGGCGAGCACGGCCTGGACACGACTCGGGTCGTCCGCGCGGTCGTCGACCCCTGACCACCGCCGGTCTCCCCTGCCCCTGCTCCGGCGGGGGCTTCTGTGCATCCGGCGACGACTCACGTAGAACGGCTCGGACGTGCTCGGTGCGCAGACCACCGGGGCCGCGTGCGGCCTCACACGAAGCGACGGCTCGGGATGGACGACATCTGGCCGCTGTCAGCGGCGTCAGCGGTGCCGTCGGGCGACATCGATGTTGCACGTGGAACAGCCGGCTCTCGACGCGCGATGCATCCATGCCGAGTCGAAGCACGCTGACGCGCGCGTCGGTCCGCCCCGGCGTCGCGACGATGTTCCACGTGAAACGGGCGGTTGAAGTTCGTGGCACAGCGTGTCGAGCGCTACGGCGTGACGGCGTCGTCACCGGCAAGCGCGGCGTGGGCTTGGAACGCTCATCGGCCTGCATGTGCGCGACGCGCGCGCAGGGACGGGCCACGGCGATGTCGCTGCCCGGCCCCGCACTGGCGACATGGTCGGCCCGTGTGCTTGCATGCGCGCGTTTCACGTGAAACATGGCGTACCGATGGACTCCGCGGCTGCGGAGGTCCGGTCCAGCGCGGCGCGAGGCGCTTGCCTCACGCAACGCGCCCCGGTTCCTGCGATCCGGATCCGTCCGGGTGCTGCCAGGAAGTCAGTGGAGCGGTTCGGCCGAATGCAACTCTGCGTGGGCGACGGCGTTTCACGTGAAACGGTGCAGGCCACGCGGTGCACACTTCGCGCCTGCAGCGGAGCACGATTCGGTGCACCGTTGCGGGCAGGCCGTGCAACGGGCCGAGGGTTCCACGTGAAACATCTGCAGGTCATCGAGCCCGTGGTCAGAGCGTTGAGCGCGCACCGGTATGAGCACGGTGCCGATCGCGGATCGGGCGCAGCAGCCCCGACCCTGCTGTGAGTGATCTTCACAGACTCGGTGCCGCTGGCGGCGCTCCAGCAGTGTGCCACCCAGGCATCCCTGCATCCTGTGGACAGTTGTGGATAACCCGCGCCTCGGGCGACCGGGCACCGAGGCGCCGGAGCAGTGTCGGACGCCCTGAATTCCGCGGAATCCCGCGGATTTCTGGCTGTACCCCAGAAGCTTCACGCTCGACTGGAGGCGCAGGAGTTGCGAACAGCGTTCTCCACAGGCCTGTGGACAACTCAGCCGTCGGTGGACCGTCTGCGTGCGTCGTGCACGGCTGGCCGACTTTGCGATCACGCCGATCCACGCCAGACTGGGTGTCTCGGATCACGTCCTGGGACCTCGGTGCACGGCTCGATGTTCCACGTGAAACATCGACCAGGAGGGCATGCGTGACCACGGGAAAGTTCGACACGACTCCCATCGCCCGCGAGCTCGCGGCGATGGCTCGCCGGCGGCAGGCACTGTCGGCAGTCGAGCTGCCGTTGCCACAGCGCACGCGCATCCTCACGGTGGTGAACCAGAAGGGCGGCGTCGGCAAGACGACGACCGCGGTGAACCTCGCCGCCGCCCTCGCTCAGGGAGGGGCGCGCGTCCTCGTGCTCGACCTCGACCCGCAGGGCAACGCGTCGACTGCTCTCGGCATCGACCACCACGCCGACGTCGTCAGCACCTACGACGTCCTGATCGACGGCGAGCCGCTCGCATCGGCAGTCGCGGTGAGCCCGCAGAACGCGCGCCTCCAGGTCGTCCCGTCCACCATCCACCTCGCGGGAGCGGATCTCGAGCTGGCAGGCATGGAGCGACGCGAGCACCGGCTGCGCATGGCGCTCGACGCCTACCTGACCGACGCGCGCGAGGCACCGCACTACGTGTTCATCGACTGCCCGCCGTCGCTGGGGCTCCTCACGATCAACGCGTTCACCGCGGCCACCGAGGTGCTGCTGCCGATCCAGTGCGAGTACTACGCGCTCGAGGGCGTCTCGCAGCTGCTCGACACGATCGGGCGCATCAAGGCGCACCTGAACCCCACACTCGACCTCTCGACCGTGCTGCTCACGATGTTCGACGGACGGACGCTGCTGTCGCGCCAGGTGGTGGACGAGGTGCGCAAGCACTTCCCCGAGCAGACGCTCGAGGCCATCATCCCGAGATCCGTCCGCGTCTCCGAGGCGCCGGGCTACGGCCAGACGGTGATCGCCTACGACCCCAACTCTCCGGGCGCGCTCTCGTACCGCGAGGCGGCCGCGGAGATCGCACGTAGAGGAACGGCATGAGCAAGAGGGCAGGACTCGGGCGCGGCATCGGCGCCCTCATCCCCACAGGACCGTCCGCGGTCGCAGAGGCGGAGCCGCGCGACGACGAGGCGGCTGCCTCGCCGGCAGCGGACGCGCCGGCCCCGCTGCGCCGGGCGCGACGGGCGTCGAAGCCCGGTGCCCGCCCCGTCGACGTGTTCTTCTCGGGCGAGGAGGACGAGGGCGAAGGACTCCTCGCCATCCCCGGCGCCACGTTCGGCGCTGTCGCGCCGAGCGACATCCGACCGAACGCCAGCCAGCCGCGATCGGTGTTCGACGAGGACGACCTGGCGGAGCTCGAGCACTCCATCCGCGAGTTCGGCGTGCTGCAGCCGATCGTCGTGCGGCCCGTGTCGGTGGGCGAGGACGGCACGCACTACGAGCTCATCATGGGGGAGCGGCGCTGGCGCGCGAGCCAGCGCGCAGGCCTGGACACGATCCCCGCGGTCATCAAGGACACGCCCGACGACGCGATGCTGCGCGACGCGCTGCTGGAGAACCTCCACCGAGCATCGCTCAACCCGCTCGAGGAGGCTTCGGCCTACCAGCAGCTCATGGACGACTTCTCCATCACGCAGGAGGAGCTCTCCAGGCGCATCGGCCGGAGCCGGCCGCAGATCTCCAACACGATCCGCCTGCTGAAGCTGCCGGAGTCCATCCAGGCGCGCGTGGCCAGCGGCGTGCTCTCCGCCGGCCACGCGCGCGCGATCCTGTCGCTGCCGACGCCGGAGGCGATGGAGCAGCTCGCGGCGAAGATCATCAATGAAGATCTCTCAGTTCGTGCGGCGGAAGCGGCAGCGGGCCTCGTGCAGACGCGCAGCCCTCGCCGCACGCCGACGAAGGGGGCGGTGCAGCACGGGCTGGACGAGATCGCGACCCGGCTGGAGGACCGCCTCGACACCCGCGTGCGCATCGCGCTGGGGCGGTCGAAGGGTCAGCTCACGATCGACTTCGCGACGGTCGGTGATCTCAACCGCATCCTCAGCGAGCTGGGGGAGCGGGGCATCGGCGGCGGACTCGACGCCACCGAGGACTGACCGCACGCACGACGAAGGGCCCCGAGGACGCATCCCCGGGGCCCTTCGCGACAGATCACAGGAAGGCTGCGAGCTCCTGCTCGATCGCCGGCTTCGGTCGAGCGCCGATGAGCTCCTTCACGACCTGACCGCCCTGGAACAGCTTCATGGCGGGGATCGACGTGATGTTGTAGCGCATGGCCAGGTCGGGCTCCTGGTCGACGTTCACCTTGACCACGTCGAGCTTCTCGGTCTCGCCGTCGATCTGCTCCAGGATGGGGCTGACCGCGCGGCAGGGTCCGCACCATGCGGCCCAGAAGTCGACGAGGACGGGCTTGTCGGCGTTGAGCACGTCCTGCTCGAACGATGCGGTGGTGACTTCCTTCACAGTGCTGCCTCCTCAGGGCTTGTGACGAGGACCGGCACGGCGTGCGCGGTCAGGTAGTGCTCGGCGTCGAGCGCGGCGACGGTGCCCGACGCCGCGGCCGTGACGGCCTGGCGGTAGGTCGGGTCGATGACGTCGCCCGCAGCGAAGACGCCCTGCACCGAGGTGCGGGACGTGCGGCCGTCGACGGCGATGGTGCCCTCAGCCGTCAGCATGAGCTTGTCGTGCACGAGGTGGGTGCGCGGGTCGGAGCCGATCGCCACGAACACGCCGTCCACCGGCATCTGCCACGTGCTGCCAGAGACGGTGTCGCGCAGGGTGACGGCCTTCACCTGCGCGTCGCCCTCGATCGACTCGACAACCGTGTTCATGAGGAACTCGATCTTCTCGTTGAGCTTCGAGCGGTCGAGCATGACCTGGCTGGCGCGGAAGCTCTCGGAGCGGTGGACGATGGTGACCTTGTCGGCGAACTTCGTGAGGAAGTTGGCCTCCTCCATCGCCGAGTCGCCGCCGCCGACCACGATGAGCTGCTTCTGCTTGAAGAAGAAGCCGTCGCAGGTCGCGCACCACGAGACGCCGTGGCCGGACAGGCGCTCCTCGCCATCGATGCCGAGCTTGCGGTATGCGGAACCGGTCGCGAAGATCACGGCGCGTGCCTCGAGCACCTCGTCGCCGACGTGCACGCGCTTCACCTCGCCGTCGAGCTCGAGCTCGGTGACGTCCTGCATGCGGACGTCCGCACCGAAGCGCTCGGCCTGCTGCTGCATCGCGAACATCAGATCGGGGCCCTGGATGCCCTCGGGGAAGCCGGGGAAGTTCTCGACGTCCGTCGTGGTCATGAGGTCGCCCCCCATCTCGACGCTCGAGGCCAGCACGATCGGCTTCAGGTTCGCCCGCGCCGCGTAGATGGCGGCGGTGAAGCCGGCGGGGCCGGAGCCGATGATGATGAGGTCGTGCACTCTTGTCTCCTGAGTCGAGGACGGATCCTTGGGGTCAACCGATTCTAGGTGGCGGGCATTCCCGCTCGTCTGCGCTCGTCGAGCACCGTCAGCAGGTCGCCAGTGGCGGCGTCGACCACGATCAGCCCGGTGGACGGCCACTCCGGTGTCCGGCGCACGACCGGCCTGTGCACGCGGCCGCGGGACCGGCGATCCCAGGAGTCGACGAGCCGGGCGCTGTCGGCATCGACGATCAGCACGGCGGGATGCGCGTGCGCGAGCGACGACGACGCATCCGACGACCACCAGCCCTCGACCGCGAGCGGCCGGGGCGCCGACTCGAGCTCGAGGTGCTGCTTGCGCTCGCGGGTGAGCGTCGCGCCGATGATCGCGCCGATTCCGGCGGCGGCGCCCACGATCAGCGGTGCGACGACACGGATGAGCGGTCGTGCCATGGGATCCCCCCTGCGACGGTGGGCACCCTCCACGGTGCCGGGTCGCCCATGCTAGACGCCGAGCTTGTGCGCCGGCCCAGGATCACACCGGCTCGACGGTCTCCTGCGCCGGACGACCGCGCCGGAACTTGTCGAGCACGATGCCCACCGTGGCGCGGAAGTCGGGGTTGCGGGTGATGAACAGCAGGCCGAAGTAGATCGCCCCCATCACCGTCCCCGCGACGACGCACGTGATGACCGCGCCGGCGATGTTCCGCGTGCCGAAGCCCCCCGCGCCGTAGCCGCCGAGCGCGAGCACGACCCCGAAGCCCGCCACCGAAGCGACGAGGCCGTACGCGAGGTACTGGATGTGGCGGATGCCGATGAGCTTGAAGCCGAACTGCCCGATCTTGCGGCGCACGAGCACGAGCCACACGGCGCACGAGATGAGGTTGGCGATCGAGACGGCGAGCGCCGTGCCGGCGATGACCCACTGGGCGGGCAGCGTCGAAGCCCACCACAGCAGCGCGAACGTGATGAACATGCCGACGCACGCGTACACGAACGCCGTGCGCGTGTCGCCGAGGGCGAAGAAGACGCGCTGCAGCACGTACTCGGCGCTGAACGCCACGAGGCAGACGAGGAACGCCCAGATCGTGAAGGGCATCGCGAGCGTCGGGTCGAAGCCGCCCTCGAGGATGCGGGAGAACGGCACCGCGATGACGGCGAGCACGAGCGCCGAGATCGTCGTCAGCATGCCGACGGACCGGAGCGCGCTCGAGAGGTCCTGCCGGATGCCCGCGAGATCGGTCCGGGCCGCGTGGTGCGACATCCGGGTGAAGAACGCGATGGCGATCGAGACCGCGATGATCGAGTGGGGCAGCGAGAAGATGTACCAGGAGTTCTGCATCGTCGCGATGTTGGCGCCCTCGCCGAGCGATGCCACGCGCGACTGCACGATGCCCTTGATCTGGCCGATGATGACGATGCCGAAGAGCCAGGTCGCCGCCCTGCCGGTCGCGCCCAGGCCCACGCTGCGCCATCCGAAGTCCAGCTTGAAGTTCAAGCCCGTCTTGCGGAAGAACAGCACGAGCACGAGCGCCTGGACCGCGACTCCGCCGGTCGTGACGGCGCCGAGCAGCGTGACGCGATCCCAGTCCCAGACGTCGATGCTCCGGTTGATCTTGTCGTTGCCGAACAGCAGGATGAACACGCCGAGGCCGGCGATCGAGACGAGGTTGTTGACGACCGGCGCCCACGTGTACGGCCCGAACTGGCTGCGAGCGTTGTAGATCTCGCCGAGCAGCGTGTAGATGGCGTAGAAGAAGATCTGCGGCATGCACCAGTAGGCGAGAGCGACGGCGAGCGCCATCTGCTCGGCGGAGAAGCCCCGGCCGTCGGCGCCCGCGCTCACGGCGTAGACGTCGACGAGCAGCGGCGCGATGAGCGTCGCGACGATGGTCAGCAGCAGGAACACCGTGCCGCCGAGGGTGACGATCTTCGACACGTAGGACTCGCCGCCGTCCGCCCCCTTCGACGCCCTGACGATCTGCGGCACCAGCACAGCGCTCATGACGCCGCCGGCGACGAGCGCGTAGACGTTGTTCGGCAGCTGGTTGGCCATGCCGAACGCCTCGGCCGCGAGGGAGCCCGACTGGCCGATCGCGACCGCGAGCAGCACCATCTTCGCGAACCCGAGCAGTCGGGACACCATCGTGCCCGCCGCGATGATGGCGCTGGCCTTGCCTGTGCTCACAGGGTCTCCTTCACAGGGTGGTCGAGCGACTCCCGGTCGCCGGCGTCGTCGGCGTCGCCGCGCGCCTCGCCTCGGCGTCGCTTCCGCACCGAGCGCCAGATGCCGAAGACGATGAGCAGCACGATCGCGACGCCCAGGGCGACGGCGACCGCCGTCTCGATGGTGGGCTGCGCGGTGATGCGCATGGTCTGGGGCGGCCCGAGCGGCACCCCGTCGGGCGTGTGCAGCTGCGCCACCATCAGCACGGTGCCGGTGCCGACGACGTCGATGGGCACCTGCACGCGCTGCTGCGTGGTCGGGGAGAGGGTGAGGTCGGTCCGAGGCTGCGGCACGGTGACGAGCGCGTTCAGCGGTCGCACCGACAGCACGACCTCGACCTGCACCCCGAGCTCGTTCGCGATCGTGATCGGTAGGCCGACGCTCTCGCCCACGGCGCGGATGTCGCTGCCGCCGATGATGTGCACGGCCTCACCCACCTGGCTCAGCTCTTCGCCCAGACCTTCGATCGCGGCGCGGTCCGCCTCCGTCACCGGACGGCCGGCGTCCGGCAGCGCCGCGAGCAGTGCGAGCCGCAGGCCGGCCAGCAGCGACGCCGGCTCCTCGACGATGCTCGCCACCCGAGAGGCCTCCGCCTCCTGCGCGAGCGCGGCGGCGACCAGCTGGGCCCCCGCGTCGCGCTCGGGATCGTCGATCACAGCGAGCTCGGCCGCGCGAGCCGGCACGTCGAGCGCGTCGTC
>JBAZPY010000022.1:0-10705 GCA_041645515.1 Agrococcus sp. | reverse complement strand
GCCGTTCGCGGCGTACTGCTCGAGCACCGCGCGCGTCTGCGCGATCATCGGCTGCGGCGGCGCGACATCCTCCCCCGGCCAGCCCGGCACGATGCCGTGCTTGCCGAGCGTGTTGAAGTCGAAGAACGACTCGTCGCCGACGATCGCGTCGTGGGCGCCGCGGATCCACAGGATGCTCGGCTTGCGCTCGATGTCCACGATGCCGGTCAGGTCGAGGTGCGCAGCCGATATGGTGTTGAGGATGCCGCGGGTGCCGGCCGCGAAGCCGGGCCACGACTCGGATGCGACGCCGTCGCCCGGCTGGTTGTCCTCCCCCGTCTTCGTCGACAGCATCGACTCCACCCAGAGGTCCTCGCGGCCGTCGTCGAAGCCGGGCGCGACGTAGCTGGAGCGGAACACGCTTCGCGGGCTCGTCGGCTCGTCGGCCGTCGTGTCGCCGGCGGCGAGCCGGGCGATGAAGTCGGGGTTCGCCCCGAGCCCGCCGGTCCCCGCCGCGTCGGGCGTGCACTTCGAGCCGTCGAGCCTCGTGCCGAAGCCCTGCGGCGGCACCGGCGCCATGAGCGTCGCCGAGCGCACGAGATCCGGCCGATCGAGCATGAGCTGCATCACGACGCCCCCACCCATCGACCAGCCCACGAAGTGCACGGCCGACAGTCCGAGCGCGTCCAGCACGCTCGCGACGTCGTCGGAGAAGTCACGCAGCGCCCGGGTCGCGTCGACCGGCAGCGTCTCGCTGTCGCCGTAGCCGCGCAGGTCGATCGCGACCGTCGGCCGCGGCAGCGCGAGCATGAGCGGCTGGAAGAACAGCGACGACGAGACGTTGCCGTGCACGAGCACGATCGGCGTGCCCTTGCCGTGCCTGCTGAGCACCGACGCCCGCAGTCGGTCGGTCTCGACGGAGGTCTGCTCGATCCCGTCGAGGATCGTGCTCACGCGAGGATCTCCGGCTCGGTCTTCTCGCGCAGCTCGTCGAGCGTGACGCCCGGCGCGAGCTCGACGAGCTTCAGGCCGTCGGGCGTCACGTCGAGCACGGCGAGGTCGGTGATGATGCGGTCGACGACGCCCTTGCCCGTGAGGGGCAGCGAGCAGGCGTTCACGATCTTCGCCGAGCCGTCCTTGGCGACGTGCTCCATGAGCACGATCACCTTCGCGGCGCCGTGCACGAGGTCCATCGCGCCGCCGGGACCCTTCACCATCTTGCCGGGGATCATCCAGTTGGCGATGTCGCCGGATGCGGACACCTGCATCGCGCCCAGGATGGCGGCGTCGATCTTGCCGCCGCGGATCATCGCGAACGACGTCGCCGAGTCGAAGAACGACGTGCCCGGCAGCGTCGTGACGGTCTCCTTGCCGGCGTTGATGAGGTCGGGGTCGACCGCGTCCTCGGTCGGGTACGGACCGACGCCGAGGATGCCGTTCTCGCTCTGCAGCACGACCGTCACGTCGTCGGGCACGTAGTTCGGCACGAGCGTCGGCAGGCCGATGCCGAGGTTGACGTAGTTGCCGTCCTCGAGCTCCTTCGCCGCGCGCGCGGCCATCTCGTTCCTGGTCAGTGCCATCTCAGGCCTCCCCTGTGTTCTCAGTCACCGTGCGCCGCTCGATGCGCTTCTCGATGTCGGTGCCCACCTCGACGATCCGGTGCACGAACACACCGGGCAGGTGCACGGCATCCGGATCGATCTCGCCGGGCTCGACGAGCTCCTCGACCTGCGCGATGCAGATGCGCCCCGCCATCGCGGCGGGCGGCGAGAACTGGCGAGCCGCCTTGTTGAAGACGAGGTTGCCGTGGCGGTCGCCGCGCAGCGCGTGCACGAGCGCGAAGTCGGTCGTGATCGCCTCCTCGAGCACGAACTCCTTCGGCACACCGTCGACGTCGAAGGTGGCCGTCGGCTTCGGGGCGGATGCCTTGGCGACCGTGCCGTCGGCGTTGTACAGCTGCGGGAGGCCACCCTCCTGCACCTGCGTGCCCACGCCCGTGCGGGTGTAGAACGCGGCGATGCCGGAGCCGCCGGCGCGGAGCTTCTCGGCGAGCGTGCCCTGCGGGGTGAGCTCGAGCTCGAGCTCGCCGGTCAGGTAGCGACGCTCGAACTCCTTGTTCTCGCCCACGTACGACGAGGTCATCTTGTCGATCTGCCCGTTGCGCAGCAGCAGGCCGAGACCCCAGTCGTCGACGCCGCAGTTGTTCGAGACCACCTTGAGGTGCTTCACGCCGCGCTCCTCGAGGGCGCGGATGAGCGCCATCGGGTTGCCGGAGAGGCCGAAGCCGCCGACGGCGAGCGTCGCCCCGTCCGGGATGTCGGCGACGGCCTCCGCCGCGGAGCCATAGGTCTTGTCGATCGCCATGCGTCAGCGTCCCTCTCTGGTTTCTACAGATCTCTGGTCTGCGGTCGCGACGAGCGAGACCGCATCGGCCACGGCATCCACCCCGCGGCCCATCAGGATCGTGTAGTGGTTCGTGTGCTCGATGTCTCGGACGTCGAGCCCTGGCAGCCGCGACGTCCATGTCGCCAGCCATTCGTCATCGTAGAGGCCCGGGCTCTCGTCGAAGAGACCGCGGCGGCTGCGCAGCAGTCGCATCGGCACGTCGAGGCCGAGCAGCGCCGCCGTGTAGCCGCCGCGACCGTCGAGCTCGAGCAGGTTCGCGATGACGGCGTCGGGCGTCGCGGACGGGCGGAGCGCGCCGTCCACGTCGATGAGGTCGTAGTCGACGTACTCCTGGATCGCCGGGCTCCAGTACGGGCCGAACGCCGGGTGCTGGCGCCAGAAGTCCCGGTACGCCTCCGCCGACGGGAACGTCATCCGCAGCCGCTCGATCGCCGGCCCGAGCACATCCTCGGGGTTCAGGACGACCCCCTCGGGCGCCGGCCGCAGCGGCAGGCCGCCGTCGACGAGCACGAGCGCCTCGACTTGCTCGGGGTGCGCGGCGGCCAGCCGCACGGCGACGTAGGCGCCCATGGAGTGGCCGACCACGATCGCCCGCTCGAACCCCGCCGCCGCCATCGCCGCCGCGACGTCCTCTGCGTGCTGCTCGAGACCGAAGGGCCCCGGCAGCGACCGCGAGCCCCCGCGGCCGCGCAGGTCGACGGCGAGCACGGGCGCATCGAGCCGCGCGGCGAGCGGCGAGAACGAGCGGTGGTTGGCGGTGATCCCGTGGATCGCGACGACGGGCGTGCCCGCCGCATCCGCATGCCAGAGCGTCGCGACGAGCTCGCCGCCGTCGACGGCGGCGCGCACGGGGGTCTCACGCACCGGGGCCTCGCTCACCGGGTCGTCCATCCGCCGTCCATGACGTACGAGGCGCCGGTGGCCATGCCGGCGTGCGGGCCGACGAGGAAGAGCGCGAGGGCGCCGATCTCCTCGGGCTCCAGCAGCCGCTTGATCGCCGGCTCGGTGAGCATGATGCGCTCCAGCACCTCGGACTCGGGGATGCCGTGGATCTTCGCCTGGTCGGCGATCTGCGCCTCGACGAGCGCCGTGCGGACCCATCCGGGGTTGATGCAGTTCGAGGTGATGCCGTGCTCGGCGCCCTCGAGCGCCGTCACCTTCGACAGCCCCTCGAGTCCGTGCTTCGCGGCGACGTAGGCCGACTTGAACGGCGAGGCGATGAGGCCGTGCACGCTCGAGATGTTGAGGATCCTGCCCCAGCCGCGCTCGATCATGCCCGGCATCGCGGCGCGCGTGAGCAGGAACGGCACCTCGAGCATGAGCGTGTGGATGCGGCGCCACGCCTCTGGCTCGAAGTCGACGAGCGGCGCGACGCGCTGGATGCCGGCGTTGTTCACGAGGATGTCGGCCTCGAGCGAGAGCGACTCGAGCGCGACGACATCGAGCAGGTCGACCTCCCACGACTCGCCGCCGAGCTCCTCGGCGAGCGCGGCGGCCGCGGCGCCGTCGCGGTCCGCGATCACCACGTGGGCGCCCTCGGCCGCGAACGAGCGGGCGATGGCGGCGCCGATGCCTGCCGCACCGCCGGTGATGACGGCCCTGCGGCCGGAGAGCGTGCTCATGAGTCCTCCTTGCTGTGCGCCGCGATCGCGACGCGCTCGGTCGTGGGTTCTGACGTGGTCTGGGCTGGTGCTGCCTGGGCGGTGCCGAGCGCGCGCTGCACGAACGCCACCATCTCGTCGAAGACGTGCTCGGGCACCGGCGTGGCAGCGGAGCCGTACGCGCCGGCGTCGCCGGTCGGCCACAGCACGTAGCGCATGCCGATCATCTCGCCGACGCCCATGAGCGCCCACGCGGCGACCTCCGGGTCGATGTCGCCGATCTCGCCCGCGGCCTTCGCGCGCGTGAGGCCGTCGCGGTAGCCGTCGACGATGCGCTCGTAGTGGGCGCGCATCGCGCCGGGCGAGACGTACTCGGCCTCGCGCACGACCCGGTAGAGGGCGGGATGCTCTGCCGTGAAGGCGAAGAACTCGCGGAAGCCCTCCCGCTCCGCCTCTGCCCGGTTCGCGCCCCGGGCGGCGCCGTCGCTCATCGCCTTGCGCACGCGCCGGTTGAGGTCCTCGACGAGCTGCTCGAACAGGTCGAGCTTCGACGAGAAGTAGAGGTAGAAGGTGCCCTGGGCGACGGCGGCGCGCTCGGTGATGCGCGAGATCGACGCCGCCTGGTAGCCCTGCTCGGCGAACACCGCCTCGGCGGCCGCGAGCAGCCTGCCCTTGGTCTGCTCGCCGCGCTTCGTCCTCGGCTCGTTCATCGCGCCTCCGCCCGCTCCGCCTCGAAGGCTGCGGCGAGCGCTCGGCGCAGCGGCTTGCCGCTCGTGGTGCGCGGGATGTCGTCGACGACGACGAAGCGCTTGGGATGCTTGAAGTCGGCGAGCCTGCCGTCGAGGTGCGCCCGCAGCGACGCCGGCTCGGCGGGCTCGGCGAGCACGAGCCACGCGACCAGCTCCTCGCCCCAGCGCTCGCTCGTCACGCCGGCGACGGCCGCGTCGGCGACCGCGGGGTGCTCGAGCAGGGCGAGCTCCACCTCGATGGGCGCGATGGACTCGCCGCCGGAGCGCACGATGTCCTTGACCCGGTCGACGATGCGGATGCGGCTGGCCGCGTCGCGCGCGACGAGGTCGCCGGTGCGCAGCCACGGCCCGAGGAACGCCGCCGCGGTCGCCTCCGGGTCGCGGAAGTAGCCCTGGAAGACGGCGGGGCCGCGCACGAGCAGCTCGCCGGTGCCGGGGCCGTGCTCGACGCGCCCGTCGACGAGCAGCGCGAGGTCGACGTGCGGGTAGGGGCGCCCGACGGTGCCGGCATCGCTCTCGTCGCGCGTGATCGCCACGTTGGGCGCGGCCTCGGTGAGCCCGTAGCCCTGCCGCGCGACGATGCCCTTGCGCGCCAGCTGCTCGGCCGCGCGCGGGTCGAGCATGCCGCCGCCCACGATGGCGCTGCGGACGCTCGAGAGGTCGCGCGACTGGAAGTCGGGGTGCTGGATGAGCGCCCGGAAGGTCGTCGGCACGCCCATCGTCGCGGTCACGCGGTGGCGCTCGATGAGGGCGAGCGCGCGGCCCGCGTCGAAGGTGCGCTCGAGCACGACGCACGCGCCGACCCACCACGCGAGCAGCGGCTGGATGTTCCAGCCGGCCACGTGGTGCTGCGGGAGCACCTGCAGCACGACGTCGTCCGGGGTGAGCGGCGTCGCGCGCGAGAGCGACAGGTTGGCCCACGCGCAGTTCGCGTGGCTCAGCACGACCGCCTTCGGCGCGCTCGTGGTGCCGGAGGTGAAGAGCATGAGCAGGCCGTCGTCATCCTGCGGCGCGGCCGCGGGGACCGGCCGCAGCGCATCCGGCACCGACGACTCGGCGCCGGCCGCGCCGAGCGTGGTCGACGGGATCCCGGCGCGGATGCCGTCGCCGGCCAGGCGCTCGAGCGCGGCCTCCGCGACCGGCCGGTGGTCGTCCTCGACGAGCAGCAGCGAGGGGGCGGCGATGCGCAGCTGCGCGGCGAGCTCCCGGGCCGTGAGCCGCCACGACAGCGGCACGAGCATGGCGCCCGCCTTCGCGCACGCGAACAGCAGCACCACCTGGTCGGCGGTCGAGCCGGTCACGGTCGCGACGCGCGCGCCCCGCCCGTGGCCGGCCTCGGCGAGCGCGTGCGCGAGCGCCGTGGAGCGCGCCTCGAGCTCGCCGTAGGTGACGACGACGCCGCGGTCGACGATGGCCGCCCGCGCCGGCTCGGTCGCGGCGCGGTCGGCCGTCCACCTGCCCAGGGTCAGTGCACCCGGCATGAGGGGGCCGGCCGTCAGCGCGTCGAGAGCCATGCGCTTAGGCTTCCATGTCCTGCAGCACCGCGGGCTCCTCGACGTCCTTCTTGCTGCCGCGCCACCCGGTCGCGCGATGCGCGATGCCGACGATGCCGCCGGGCGCGAACATGACGACGAGCACGAACAGCATGCCCAGGATGAACAGCGGCTCCGACAGCGGGATGCGCAGCACGTCGGGCAGCCCGGCGATCACGTCGCTCGAGGCGAGCGCGGCGAGCCGCTGGTCGAGCAGCGTGTAGACGATGCCGCCGACGATCGCTCCCCAGCGGTAGCCGACGCCGCCGAGCACGACGATCACGAGCAGCGTGAGGGTGAAGTCGCTCGTCGAGATGCGCGGGGTGGCGCTCGACTGCAGCAGCATGAAGCCCATCCCCGCGACGGCCGCCAGCACGGCTGCGGTCCCGAACAGGAACAGCCGCACGAGGTAGGGGCGCAGGCCCAGCACCGTCACGCGCAGCTCGTTCTCGCGGGCGGCCGCGACGACGTGGCCGAGCCGCGAGCGCTCGACCCACACGCACGCCAGGTACACGAGCACGAGCACCGCGAGCGCCATCCAGTAGAGGTTGCGGGTGTTGACGACGCCGACGAGCCAGTCCGGCACGACCGACACGGTGAGGGTGATGCCCTCCTCGCCGCCCGTGAGGCCGCCCACGTTGCGGCGGATCATGACGTTCATGGCCTGCGCGATCGCGAGCGTCACCATCGCGAACGAGATGCCGCTCACGCGCAGCGCGAGCGCGCCGACGAGGTTGCCGAGCACGAGCGCGACGACGAGCGTGATGCCGATCGAGAGCAGGAAGACCACCTCGCTCGGCATCCCCGTCGGTGCGAGCAGCCGCAGGATGATGCCGAGCCCGTACGCGCCGGCGGCGAAGAACATCGCGTGGCCGAACGACAGCATCCCCGCGACCCCGAAGATCAGGTGGTAGCTGAGCGCGAGCGCCGCGATGAGCATCGCGTACGCGAGCACCGTGAGCGTGCCGGGCGTGTAGGTGGGCCCGGGCAGCACGCCCGGGATGTCGATCGCGAGCAGCGGCAGGATCGCCGCGGCGACGATGACGGCGGTGCCGACGAGCAGCCGGCCGGTGAGGATGCCCCGGCGGGAGGTGAGGAAGGTGCGCATCGCCATCTCCTAGTGCTTGACCTTGCCCATGAGGCCGGTCGGTCGGACGAGCAGCACCGCGGCCAGCGCGAGCACGACCGCGAGGTCGCCGGTGCCGCCGAGGTAGAAGTTCGCGAACTGCTGGATGACGGCGACGAGCACCGAGGCGATGGCGGCGCCCGACAGCGAGCCGAGGCCGCCGATGACGGTGACGATGAACGCGTAGATGAGCAGCGACGTGCCCTGGTGGGCGCCCACCTGGCCGTAGTAGACGGAGGCGAGCACGCCGCCGAGGCCAGCGGCCGCGCCGCCGATGGCGAAGACGATCGTGAACGCGCGGCGCACGTCGATGCCGAGCGCGGTGACCATGGTGCGGTTCTCGACGCCGGCGCGGATGACGAGCCCGTAGCTCGTCTTCTGCAGGAAGAGGACGATGCCGACCAGCACGAGCGCGGCGGAGCCGATGAGCAGCCAGCGGTCGTTCGGGATGTTCGCGCCGAGCACGTCCGTCGTCTGTCCGAGCCACTCGGGCAGCCGGATCTGGATCGGGTCGGTGCCCCAGATGCCCTCGAAGAGGGCGACGGATGCGAGGCCGAGTCCGACGGTGACGAGCACCTGCTCGATGTGCCGGTTGTAGAGCGGCCGGATGAACACGAGCTCGGTGATCGCGGCGACGAGGGCGCCGACCACGAGGCCGACGAGCATCCCGGTGAGCAGGCCAGCCCAGCTGCCGTCGCCGACGCGGCGACCGACCTCCCAGCCGAGGAAGCCCGCGAGGGTGAGGAAGGAGCCGTGGGCGAAGTTCAGCACGCCCATGAGCCCGTAGATGAGCGAGAGGCCGCTCGCCACCAGGAAGTAGAGGGCGCCGAGGCCCACGCCGGTGATGAGCAGGAGCAGGACGGTGGTCACGCGGCCTCCTGGTCGGTCGAGACGCCGAGGTGGCGGTGCACGAGGTCGGAGTCCAGGAAGGCTGCGGCGGGGCCGGTGTGGACCACGCGGCCGCCGGAGAGGACGATGACGGTGTGCGCGAGCGCGCGCACGACCTGGAGGTTCTGCTCGACGAGCAGCATCGGCGTGCGCTCGGCCGCGGCCTCGAGAGCCTTCGTCACGGTGCCGACGATGAGCGGCGCTAGCCCCTTCGTGGGCTCGTCGACGAGCAGCAGCCGGTTGTCGTTCATGAGCGCCCGCGAGAGCGAGACCATCTGCTGCTGGCCGCCCGAGAGGGTGCCGGCCTGCTGCTTGGCGCGCTCGATGAGCTCGGGGAAGAGCTCGGCGACGATGCCGCGGTTGGGCGCCCCGCCCCGCTCTGCGAGCCGCAGGTTCTCCTCGACGGTGAGCTGGCCGAAGACCTCGCGGTCCTCCGGCACGTAGGCGATCCCCTGCTGCACGATGCGGTGGGTGAGCAGCCCATCGATGCGCTGCCCTGCGAACGTCACCTCGCCGGTGCGCTCGTAGAGGCCGAGCAGCGCCTTGATGGTCGACGACTTGCCGACGCCGTTGCGGCCGAGCAGCGCGGTGACGCCGTGCTCGGCGACGTCGAAGGAGACGTCCTCGACGACCTGCTGGCCGGCGATCCGGGCGCGGAGGTCCCGGACGGTCAGGATGGCGGTCACACGGTCTCCCCGAGGTAGGCCTTCTGGACGGCTGGGTCGGCCATGACGGCCTTCGGCGCGTCGATCGCGAGCAGCTCGCCGTGGTGCATGACGGCGACCCGCTCGACGAGGCCGAGCAGCACCTCCATGTGGTGCTCGACCATGAGGACGGTGCGGCCGGATGCGTGGAGCCGGCGGATGACCTCGACGAGGCCGGCGACGTCGCCGGAGCCGACGCCCGCCATCGGCTCGTCGAGCAGCACGACCTCCGGCTCGGTCGCCAGCAGCATCGCGATCTCGAGCTTGCGCTTGTCGCCGTGCGAGAGCACGCCGGCCGCCGTGCCGGCGTGGTGGGCGAGCCCCACCTCCTCGAGGCAGCGCATCGCCACCCCGTGCGCGTCGTCGTCAGCCCGGGGGAACCGCCAGGGGCTGGTGGCTCCCCCGAGCTTCGACTGCGCCGCGAGGCGCGCGTTCTCCGCGACCGTGAGGCCGGGGAAGACGCTGGAGGTCTGGAACGTGCGGCCGAGGCCGGCCCGCGCCCGCTGATGCACCCTGCGGCCGGTGACGTCGTCGCCGGCGAGCAGCACGCGGCCGCTCGTCGGGACGGCGACGCCCGAGATGATGTTGAACAGCGTGGTCTTGCCAGCACCGTTGGGGCCGATGACCCCGACCATCTCGCCGGTCGCGACCTGCATCGAGACGTCGCGCAGGATGCGCGCGCCGCCGATCTGCAGGCCGACGGCGTCCAGCTCGAGCGCGGGCCGGATCATCGCTGTGCCGCGCTCACTGGCCCGCGACGGGCGGTGCGACCGCCTCGGCGTCGACGATCTCGACGAGCTCGGGCACCCAGGTGCCGCCCTCGTCGACCAGGCGCACCTGGAACATCGGCTGGATCAGCGCGTGGTCCTCGGCACGGATCGTGAGCTCGCCCTTGACCGACTCGAAGGTCCAGCCCTCGAGCGCGGCGATCATCGCATCCACGTCGCCGCGGCCCTCGGTGATCGCTCGCACGAGCATCTGCGCGCCGACGAAGCCGTCGACCGTGAACAGGTCGGCCTCGTTGCCCGCCTCCTCGAGGAACGCGTCCATGGCCTGCGCGGCCTCGGTGTCGGTCGCGCCCGGGAAGTAGTGGTTGAGGAACTGGATGTTCGCCGAGCCGGGGCCGTAGGCCTGGTACGAGGCGCGGTCGGCGAGTCCGGTGACGACGGTCGTCGACTCGAGCACCTGCTGCTGGGCGAGCGACTCCCACATCGCGCCGGTGGTGGCGCCGGCCCAGGCGACGAACACGAGGTCGGGCGACTGCGACGAGATCTGCTGCGCGAACGGCGTGAACTCGGTGGCGTCCTCGGGGACGAGGATCGGCGTGACGGTGGCGCCCTCGCTGCCGAGCACGGCCTCCACCGACGCGACGTTGCCCTGGCCGAACGCGTTGTCCTGGCCGAAGACGACGATGTTGGAGCCCTCGACGCTGTCGAGGAAGGTCGCGGCGGTCGCGACGTCCTGCAGCGTCTGGCGGCCCGAGCGGAAGGTCTGCTCGTTGACGCCGGTGATCGCGTCGGCGGCGGCGGGGCCGGAGAGGAAGAGCGTGTTGTTCTGCGCGGCCTGCTCGGCGACGGCGAGCGAGACGCCCGACGCGGCGGAGCCGCCGATGATCTGGAAGCCCTGGCCGATGACGTCCTTGGCCTGCGTCACCGCGGTGTCGGGGTTGCCCTGGTCGTCGATCCACTCGATCGTCAGGTCGACGCCCTCGATCTCGCCC
>JBAZPY010000021.1:0-10766 GCA_041645515.1 Agrococcus sp. | reverse complement strand
CGACCGGTCGCACGACCATGGGCGTGCAGTTCGCCGAGAAGTCGACCACCGACCTGGTGATCTCGATCGCTCGCAACATCGAGCGCGAGGTCGAGGAGGAGGCGGTCGCCGACGAGGTCGCCCACGTCGAGGACGCCGCCGAGGCCGCTGCCGAGGCCGTGGATGCCGCGGCCGCCGAGGAGGATGCCGCTATCGTTGACGCCACGGACGCGGCCGCGCCCGATGAGGCCGACGCCGACGCCACCGAGGAGACCGACGAATGAGCATCGCCGAGAAGCTGCAGAGCAAGACGCCTCGGCGCGGCGGGTCGAGCAAGCAGGTGCGCCTGCGGCTCGTGCACGTCGACTTCTGGTCGGCCATGAAGGTGTCGGCGGTGCTGGGCCTCGTGCTGGGGATCGTGCAGCTCGTGGTCACGTTCGTCATGTGGACGCTGCTGCAGGTCGTCGGGCTGTTCGGCAAGATCGACGAGGTGCTGCAGGACATCCTGGCCCAGCCCGACTTCGCCATCACGTCGATCATCTCGCTGCCGCAGGTGATGATGTTCACGCTGCTCGTCGCGGTGCTGAACTTCGTCGTCATCACCGTGCTGGGCGCGGTCATCGCCGTGCTCTACAACCTCTCGGTGCGCATCACCGGCGGGCTCCAGGTCGGCTTCGCCAACCAGTGACCGAGTGCCGAGCATCGCGATCCTTCTGGTAGAGTCGATGCTTGTGCTCGGGGCTATAGCTCAGGCGGTTAGAGCGCTTCGCTGATAACGAAGAGGTCCCTGGTTCGAGTCCAGGTAGCCCCACCACGCACAACTCCCACGGCGTCTCCCGCCACGGGGCCTTAGCTCAGTTGGTAGAGCGCCTGCTTTGCAAGCAGGATGTCGGGAGTTCGATTCTCCCAGGCTCCACAGCCAGACCCCCGGCCGCGCGCCGGGGGTCTTGTCGTACCCTGGCCCTCCGCGAGACAGGAGGCTCGACCATGGACTTCGCCCCACGCACCGCCATCGTGACCGGCTCGGACTCCGGGATCGGCCGCGCGACGGCCGTCGCGCTCGCCGCCGCGGGGATGGACGTCGGCATCACCTGGCACGAGGACGAGGCGGGTGCCGAGCGCACCGCCGAGGAGGTGCGCGCGCATGGCCGCCGCGCGGTGGTCGCGCGCCTCGACGCCACCGACCTCGAGGGCGTCGGCGCGGTCGTCGAGGGCATCGCCCAGCAGCTCGGGGGGCTCGACGTGTTCGTCAACAACTCCGGCACCGGCGCGAACGCGCCGTTCCTCGACATGGCGCTCGACCGCTGGCGCGAGATCGTCGCGATCGACCTCGACGGCGCCTTCGTCTGCCTGCAGGCGGCTGCTCGCCGCATGGTCGCCGCGGGCAGCGGCGGGCGGCTCATCGCCGTCACGAGCGTGCACGAGCACCAGCCGCGAGTGGGCTCGAGCGCGTACGACGCCGCGAAGCACGGCCTCGGCGGCCTCATCAAGACGATCGCGCTCGAACTCGGCCAGCACGGCATCACCGCGAACGCCGTCGCCCCCGGCGAGATCGCCACGGCCATGACCGGCAACGAGGACGAGGACCCGCGCTCGATCCACCGGCCCGGCGTGCCGCTCGGGCGGCCCGGCGACGCGCGCGAGGTCGCGGCGGTCATCGCGTTCCTCGCCTCCCCGGCGGCGGCCTACGTCACCGGCGCCTCCTGGGCGGTGGACGGCGGGATGCTGCAGATGGGCCCGCAGGCGGGCTCGCACCTCACCGGCGACGAGTGGCGGGAGGGCTGAGCGACTCCCTGACGGACGCTTCCCACGTGAGAGGGCCGCCCTGACGTGATCCGGCGTGGTAACGATGATGATGTGCGGCATCACGACCCTTCGGAACCCGGCGACGTAGCGACAGGGTTTTTCAACAGTTTTGCTCTACCCTTCACAGTGAAGGGATCATCAAAACCTTCGCAGAACTGGTGGCAGGAGGCAACGGTGGATGAGATCGATCTTGTCCTCGAACAGATCGTTGGCGGAGCGTCCACCGGGGACGAAGCGGAGCGCCTCGACGTCGAGTTCAAGACGGACGGTCGTTCTGTCAAGGACGACCTCGCCAACATCGCGGACGCGGCCGCATGTCTCGCGAACTCGGCCGGTGGTGTGGTCATAATCGGCATCAACGATGCCGCGAGCGGTCGCGAGGCGTTCGTCGGAACGAAGCTCGATGCCGAAAAGACCCGGCTGCGCATCTACGAGATCACCAGCCCCCCGTTGCTGGTCGATACCGCCGTACGGCAGATCGACGACACGACGCTGTTGATCTTGCGAGTTCCGAACAGCACGCAAGTGCACAGCGCGAACGGAAAGATCCCGTCGGAGCGGATAGACAAGCACTGTATGCCAATGACGACCGATCGGATCGGTGTCGTAACTGCGCAGAAGACCGGCCGTGACTGGAGCGCGGCCGAAAGTACCGTGTTGGCCGCAGAGGTTGATCCGGTTGCCATGCGGGTCGCCAGGGACATGCTGAGACGCTCCGCCGATGACACTAAGCGTCGACTCGCAGAAGTGAGCGACATCGACCTCCTACGGGGCGTCGGTGTCGTGCTCGCAAATCAGCGACTCACCAACGGCGGTGCCCTGTTGTTCAGTCGCGCGTATGACCGAAGTCCACTCATCGCCTATACGCACAGGAGGACCCCCGCTGGGCAACTGACGGCCAACGAGCAGCTCACGGGGCCTCTCGTGGTCGCCGTCGAGCGGGTGTTCGATCTAATCGCGGCACGCTTGGAGACCACGCCGGTATCAATTGGGAAGGGGCAGCAACTGCACATCGCGGATCTGCCCGAGCCGGCTGTGCGCGAGGCCGTCATCAACGGCTTGATGCATCGTGAGTACTTCAGCGTCGATCGCACTGCAGTGGAGCACACCGCGACACAGCTCCGTGTGACGTCGCCAGGTGGCTTCGTACCGGGTGTCGGAGTCGACAACTTGCTGACGACGTCATCAAGGACCCGCAACTCTAACCTTGCGGGAGCGATGCGGATGCTTGGCCTTGCGGAGACAGCGGGGTCTGGGGTGGACAAGATGTACGCTGAAATGGCGAGAATCGGCCACGAACCGCCCCGCTATTCCAGCGATTCGACCAGAGTGGAAGTGACGCTGCTGGGCGGCGCCCCCAATACGTCACTTGCGCGCTATGTCGCATCATTGCCGCCCGATGAAGCCGCTGATGCCGACACGATGCTGATCCTCCTGACGCTCCTCACCTCCAAGACTGTCAGCGCGGAGGAACTGACCCCTCTACTTCAGAAGGCAAGCGCAGACGAAGCACAGTCGGTCTTGAACAGGCTCAGCGGAGACGGGGTGCAACTCCTTGAACCGACCCGCGAGACAGCACGTCGCAGCAGACCGAAGTATCGACTCAGAGAACACGCGTTGGCAGCACTCGGCTCTGCCGTGACCTATCGCCGACGTACGACCGATCAGCTTGATCGCAAAATAATCGAGCTCGTGAACGAGACGTCGACCATCAACGGGCGCATGGTTCGAATTCTGCTCGACCTGGACACAATCGGCGCGTCCAGAGTGCTCGCGGACCTGGTGGAGCGCGGCGTCCTGGTGAAGACCTCCGAGGCGACGCGCGGTCCGGGAGTTACTTACGGACGTGGACCCAACTTCCCGTCGAAGTCCCGGCCCGAACGTAAGTCCAAGACCGCTGGCAGCGAGGCACCGATCGACCTGACCCTCGATCTGGAAGGTCTCCACTAGCGTCGGCCGAAGCGCATCCGAGGTTTGATCCTTGGGGTAGGCCCGACTCGAGCGGCGCCAGCGCCTGAGACGGATGCGACAATGGGAGGGATGGATCAGCGCAAGGACTGGCGGCAGCGCCTGGTGAGCGCGATCCGCACCGACCCCGCGGCGCGCCCCATGACCGAGGCGCTCCTCACGATCGACGACGTGCACGCCCGAAAGGTCATCGACCTCGCGATGCGCATCGCCGAGGCGCTCACGACCGTCGGCGCATCCGCGAACGACGTCACGCTCGCCACCACTCGCGTCGCCGCCGCGCTCGGCATCACCCCGGTGCACGTCGACGTGACGTTCAACTCCATCGGCGTCTCGTACCACCGCAACCACGACGACCTGCCGATCACGCTCATCCGGGTCGTGCGGGCGCCGGTGCCCGACCACGCCAAGCTGCAGCGGCTGCAGGCGCTCGTCGTCGAGATCGAGGGCGGCCTGGCGCTCGAGCAGGCGCGCGCCCGGTTCCACGAGATCCGCCGCACGCCGTTCATGTACCGGCCGACGTTCGTCGTGCTCGCCCAGGGGATGCTCGCGGTGGGCGTGTGCGTGCTCTTCGGTGCGTCGTGGGTCGTCGCGGTCATCGCGTTCCTCGCCTCGCTCGCCGCGGCGGTCGTGCAGCGCGGCATGGCGAAGCTGCGGGTCCCGTTCTTCTTCTCGCAGATCGTCGGAGCGCTCGTCGTCACCGCCGCGGCGGCGGCCACGGGAGCGCTCGCCGCCATGGGGGTCCCGCTGCTGGAGGGCGTGCGGCCGTCGATCATCGTCGCGGCCGGCATCGTGCTGATGCTCGCCGGCCTCTCCGTCGTCGGCGCCGCCCAGGATGCCATCGACGGCTTCGCGCTCACCGCCGGCGGACGCATCCTCGACCTGGTCATGCTCACGCTCGGCGTCGTCATCGGCATCGTCACCGGCCTGTCGCTCGCGAGCTCCCTCGGGGCGGGGTTCGTCGTCACGAGCGACGCGCCGGCGCTCGGGGCGCTCCCGCTGCAGCTCGCTGGAGCCGTGATCATCGCCGTCGCCGTCGCCGTCATGAACGGCGCCGGGCTCCGCACGACGCTCGTGAGCGCCGTGCTCGGGGGGATCGCGTGGATCGGCTACACCGGCGGCATCGGCGCCGGGCTCGACGTCGCCGTCGCGAGCGCGCTCGGCGCGCTGCTCGCCAGCTTCCTCGGCATCGTCGTCGCCCACCGGCTGCACGTGCCCTCGATCGCGGTGACGACCGCGGCCATCGTGCCCCTCGTGCCCGGCTACGCGGTCTTCCGCGGCCTGCTCGAGCTCGTCGAGTCCGACGGCACCGCGAGCAGCCTGGTGCTGGGCGGCGCGACGCTGATCGGGGCGGCCGCCGTCGGCATCGCGCTCGCCTCCGGCGCCTCGCTCGGGCTGTTCCTCGGAGCGCCGTTCCGCGACACCGTCGAGAGCGTCGTGCGGGGCCGCGGGCGCGCGCGCTGAGCGGGCTCGAATCGCATCCACAGCGGATCCCTACTATCGTGTCGGGGTCGCGGGGGCGTAGATCTGACGTGTCAGCGGCGTAGCGGAACGACTGACGGAGATGCGATGAGCGAGACGACGAACCACGACAAGCCCGCCCACAAGCCTCGGCGGGAGCGGTCGCCGCGTCGCCCGAAGCCGCTCCACCCGGCGCTCGACGTGCCGCCCGCGCCCGCGAAGGACGCCGTCGGGCGCCCGCTCGACCGCGTCGTCTTCGGCGTCGCGGCCGCCGTCGCGCTCGCCTTCGTGCTGTGGGGCGTGGTCGCGACCGAGTCGCTCGGCACGGCATCCGCCGCCGGGCTCGACTGGGTCGTGGCCAACACGGGCTGGCTCTTCGCGCTCGCCGCGACGGGCTTCGTGATCTTCATCGTCTGGATCGCCGCGAGCCGCTTCGGCAGGATCCCGCTCGGCGACGACGGCGAGGACCCGGAGTTCAGCACCGTCTCGTGGATCGCCATGATGTTCTCGGCCGGCATGGGGATCGGCCTGGTCTTCTTCGGCGTGACCGAGCCGGTCAGCCACCTCGTCACGCCGCCGCCCGGGACCGGCGGCGGCGACGAGGCGCTCGCCGTCCGCACCGCGATGGCGACCACCATGTTCCACTGGTCGCTGCACCCGTGGGCGATCTACGCCGTCGTCGGCCTCGCGCTCGCCTACAGCGTGTTCCGGAAGCGGCGCGCGCTCACCATCTCGTCGTCCTTCACGTCGCTGTTCGGCACCCGCACGGTGGAGGGCCCGATCGGCCGCGCGATCGACATCTTCGCGATCTTCGCTACCCTCTTCGGCTCGGCCACCTCGCTCGGCCTCGGAGCGCTGCAGATCGGCTCGGGGCTCGAGATCGTCTCGGGCGCCGGAGAGCTTGGCAACGGTGCGCTCGTCGTCATCATCACCGTGCTCACGGTGCTGTTCGTCATCTCGGCCGTCTCGGGCGTCTCGCGCGGCATCAAGTGGCTCTCGAACATCAACATGGTGCTCGCGGGGGTGCTCGCGCTGTTCGTGTTCGTGATCGGCCCGACCGTCTTCATCCTCAACCTCCTGCCGACCACGATCGGCGGCTACGTCGAGCAGCTCGCCATGATGTCCGCGCGGACCGAGGCGGCGGGCTCGCCGGAGGTCTCGGCCTGGCTCGCCGGCTGGACGATCTTCTACTGGGCGTGGTGGGTGAGCTGGACGCCGTTCGTCGGCATGTTCATCGCCCGCATCTCGCGGGGCCGCACCATCCGCCAGTTCGTCACGGGCGTGCTGCTCGTCCCGACCGTCGTCTCGCTCGTGTGGTTCGCGATCTTCGGCGGCCTCGGCATCGACCTCGAGCTGTCGGGCGTCGACCTCGGCAGCTCCGGCACGCCCGAGTCGACCCTCTTCACCGCCCTCGCGGAGCTGCCGCTCGCGCAGATCACGTCGATCGTGGTGATGGTGCTGGTCGCGATCTTCTTCGTCTCGGGAGCCGATGCGGCGTCGATCGTGATGGGCACCCTCTCGCACCGCGGCTCGCTACGGCCGTCGCGCAAGACGGTCGTGTTCTGGGGCGTCGCCACGGGGGCCGCGGCCGCCATCATGCTGCTGATCGGCGGCGAGGATGCGCTCACGGGACTGCAGCAGGTCACCATCGTGGCCGCGCTGCCGTTCGTGATCATCATGATCGGCATGGCCGTCGCGCTCACGAAGGACCTCTCGCAGGACCCCGTGGTCGTGCGCCGCGCCTACGCCGTCGCGGCCGTCGAGCAGGCGGTGGTCGCGGGCGTCACCGAGCACGGCGACGACTTCCAGCTCACGGTCGAGCAGACGCCGCCGGGCGAGGGCGTCGGCGAGCTCGTGCCGACCCAGGCCATCGAGCCGACCGCCGACCCCGCCGATCCGGCACCGGGACCGGACGCGCCCGGCTGGACGAGCGCGGGACGCGAGGCGGCACGGCGCGCGGCGGCGGACGGGCGCGTCTCCGACGATCACCGGCCGTCCGCCCCGTGACCCGGCCGTAGGATGGCCTGATGCGCATGCGAGTGGCCGCCTACGCCCTGATCACGAGGGGCGATGGCGATGCGCGCGAGATCCTGCTGCCGCACTGGAACGAGGGCGGCATGAGCGGATGGACGCTCCCCGGTGGCGGCGTCGAGCCGGGCGAGCACCCCGCCGACGGCGCGGTGCGCGAGGTCAAGGAGGAGACCGGCTACGACGTGCGGCTCACGAGCCTGCTCGGCGTCGACTCCGCCGTGCTCGCGACGAGCCTCCGCCGCGACGAGATGCAGGCGCTGCGCATCCTCTACCGAGCGGAGATCACCGGCGGGGAGCTCGAGGTCGAGCGCGACGGCACCACCGACGACGTCGCCTGGCACCCGATCGCGTCGGTGCCGCGGCTGCGGCACGTCCACGCCGTCGACTGGGCGCTCCGCCACCTGCACGACGCCGGCTCCCCGCTGCGCTGACCGATGCATCCGCTCGTCGTCGTCGGCCTCTGCGCCATGGTCGCCAGCTGCTTCGTCAGCGGGATCGACGCCATCCGCTCCATCCGCTCGGGTCGTGAGCCGGAGCGGCGGATGCGCGCCTTCCTGCTCGCCGGCGGGCTGCTGCTCGGCGGCGGCATCCTCGTGCTGATCGGAGTCAGCCTGGGCTGACGGACGGCGAAGGGGCCCGCGCCTCTCGGCGGGGCCCCTTCGGTCGAACGGGATCAGGCTGGCCCGGTCAGGCCTGCGGTGCGCCCGCCTCGGGTCCGTCGGCGAGACCGCCGGAGGGCTGGTCGGCCGGTCGCGGCGGAGCGTCGATCGCGGAGTCCTCGGCGTCGGGGATCCACAGGTCGTCGTCGGCGCGCAGCGTCTGCCATGCGGCGTAGCCGGCGCTCACGACGGCGACGGCGCCGACGCCGATCAGCACCCACTGCAGGGCGTTCGGTCCGGTCTTCACGGGCTTGGCGGACACGAGCTCGGGCATCGTGGCGTAGCGGCGCACGTTCTCGATCGCCTCCTTGACGCGCTCGTCCTTGGCGACCTGCGCCATGGCGGCGACGGAGCCGAGGCCGGATGCGATCACCGGCACGACCGCGGAGTTCCAGCCGCGGGTGGCGCGGGAGAGGCGGTCGCGGCCCAGGTCGACGCCGCGGTGCACGTAGCGCTCCGCGGCGGGGATGAGGGACTCGGTGCCGTAGGCGCGGGCCTGGTCGCGCGCCTCGCGCGCGATCTGGGCTGCGTGCTGGCTGACGACGCGCTGCTCAGCCCAGAGCTTGTCGGCCTGCTTGCGGAGCTTCTTGATCTCCTTCGCGCGCTTGCGCGTGAGTTCGAGCGACATAGATGTCCTTCCGTGGTCGAAGCCTGGGCGTCATCCTTGCAGGTTTTCCTGAGCACGTCACCCAGTCGGAGGCGGTTTCGCTGTCGTCGAACGGGCGGATCCCGCGGCGTCCGCGAGGGCTCGCTGTGGGAGGATCGAGCCATGGCTCATCACACCGCTGTCGCGACGATCCGCACCACCCTCGGCGAGATCAAGGTCAACCTCCTCGGCGACCACGCCCCCAAGACCGTGCAGAACTTCGTCGAGCTCGCCACGGGCGCGCGCGAGTGGACGCACCCCGCCACCGGCGTGACGTCGACGGCGCCGCTCTACGACGGCGTCGTCTTCCACCGCATCATCCCCGACTTCATGATCCAGGGCGGCGACCCGCTCGGCCAGGGCACCGGCGGCCCCGGCTACCAGTTCGACGACGAGATCCACCCCGACCTCGGCTTCAACGCCCCCTACGTGCTGGCGATGGCGAACGCGGGCAAGGTCGCGGGCCGCGGCACGAACGGCTCGCAGTTCTTCATCACGACCGTCGCCACCCCGTGGCTGCAGGGCAAGCACACGATCTTCGGCCTCGTCGAGGACGAGGCGTCGCAGCGCGTCGTCGACGCGATCCAGGCGGTGCCGACGGACGGTCGCGACCGCCCGCTCGAGGACGTCGTGATCGAGTCCGTCGAGATCGCGCAGGCCTGACCTCCAGGTGAGCGCCGCGCCGCCAGCCGATCGCTGCTACCGGCACCCCGATCGCCGCAGCTGGGTGCTGTGCCAGCGGTGCGGCCGCACGGTGTGCGGGGAGTGCCAGCAGCAGGCGCCGGTGGGCGTGCGCTGCCCGGAGTGCGTGCGCGAGCTGCGCGCCGAGCAGCAGACCATGCAGCGCGCCACTCGGCGGGCGACCGGCGCGCCCCGCACGGCGGTCGGCCGTCGGGCGCGCCAGTGGCTCGCCCAGCCGGCGCCCGTCACGATCGCGATCTTCGCCGTGACGGCGCTCGTGGGCGTGCTCCAGATCCTGCCGGGCGATCTGGCGTCGGCCCTCGCGTACTTCCTGCCCTTCTCGCTCTTCGAGCCGTGGCGCTTCGTCACGTACGCGCTCGTGCACGCGGGCGTGCTCCACTTCGCGTTCAACATGCTCGTGCTGTGGATGGTCGGGCCGCCGATCGAGCAGCGGATCGGGCGGCTGCCGTTCCTCGCCGCCTACATCGTGAGCGTGGCGGGCGCCGCCGTCGCGGTCGCGTGGCTCACGCCGCTGTCAGCGGTGGTGGGCGCATCCGGCGGCATCTACGCGCTGTTCGGCATGCTCATCGGCATGCAGCGGATGGTGGGGCGCGTGCAGCCGTCACTGCTCATCATCGTGGGCATCAACCTCGCGATCACGTTCCTGTTCGGCGGCATATCCTGGCCCGCGCACGTCGGCGGGCTCGCGATCGGCCTCGCGATCGGGTTCGGGATCGGCTTCGCCGACAAGCGGATGCGGCGGGCCTCGACGGCGACGACCTCATGGATGGTCATCGGCGGTGTCGCGGCGCTGCTCGCGGCGATCTTCGCCGCTCGAGTGGCGACCCTGCTCTGACGGCGGTTGTCCACAGTTCTGTCCACAGCTGTGGAGAACTACACCGGTGTAGTTCGCTACTTCCAGCGCGTGGTCATGATGAAGCCGATGAACATGATGCCGAAGCCGATCACGATGTTCCAGGATCCGACCGCGGGCACCGGCAGCCTCGTGGCGGAGATGTAGTACACGACCACCCACAGGAAGCCGACGAGCATGAAGCCGAACATCACGGGCTTGAACCACGCCGGGTTGCGCTGCTCGTCGTGCGGGGATCGCGCCGCTCGGGCTCGCGCCGCTGACGCCTTGTCGACGGACTTCTCGCTGGGGCTCATGGCAACCCATGCTAATGCAGTCGACGCCTAGGATTGTCCTGTGGCCAGCCAGCAGCGCAGGGACGGACGCCCTCGACGTCGCGCCCGCCGAGGAGGCGCGACGGTGGCGAGCGTGCTCGGCGAGCTGCTCGTGACCGCGGGCGTGCTCTCGCTCGGCTTCGCCGGCTGGCAGGTGTGGCTGTCCGACGCCGTGATGGGCAGCGAGCAGCAGCAGGCGGCGCAGGTGTTCGCAGCGCGCCTCGGCCCGCTCGATGTCGCCCCGGACGCGGTGGCGGCGCTCCGCACCGACGAGCCGCCGGCCGAGGCGGCGGTGGCCGACGGCGAGTCGTTCGCCGTCATGCACATCCCCCGTCTCGGGCAGTTCC
>JBAZPY010000020.1:0-10860 GCA_041645515.1 Agrococcus sp. | reverse complement strand
GTGTTCTGAACCGCATGCGCCCGCGGCCCGCGCCGGTCTCCACCGGTGCGGGCCGCGCGGCCGTGTCGGACCGCCTCAGGTCAGCTGCAGGAAGGTGCGCAGCTCCTCGACCGACCGTGCGTCGTTCAGCGGCGCGCTCCACGCGGCGAGCTGCTCCTCGTCGACGTCGGCGTCGAGCGGCATGAACACCTTCGCCGCGTCGGGCCAGCGATCGAAGAACCCCTCGGCCGCCGACACGGCCATGGCGTGCGCGATCGCGTCCCAGACGGCGAGACGGAACTCCTGCATCCCCTCGACCGCGGCTCCGGCCAGCTGGGAGCCCGCGCCGTTGGGCTTCGCCTGCTCGAGCTCCCGGCGCACCGGCTCGAGCGGATCGGCCGTGCCCGTCGCGTCGAGATCCCACTCGCCGATGTGCCACTTCGAGTCCAGCGCGAACTCGGGCTCCTCCGCGACCATCCGGTCGAGGTTGCCGCGGGAGTTGGCGAACGCCACGACGGAGGTGGCGTCCGCGTCGGTCGAGACGCCGATGCCCGCGATCTCCCCGGTCGGGCGGTCTCCGGCCGCCGCGAGCATCGCGGCTTCGAGCTCCGGCCGGATGCGCTCGGCGAGGTCCGCCTGCCAGGCGGCGAGGTCTGCGGTCATGGCGTCACCCTAGCGATCGGTGCTGACGGCGAGTCGGCGTCATGGACGTCCGTCGAAGATGTCGCGGCCCGCGTCGCGCAGCGCGGCGATGACCGCGTCGCGGCCGTCCGCATCCGCTGCCTCGAGGCGCCGCAGCACCTCGCGGACGTTCGTGACATTGTGCTGGCCCGCGACGTTGGGCGCCCAGGTCAGGTTGTGCGGCCCGGTGTACCAGTCGATGCCGTGGCGCTCGAGGATCGCCTTCGCCTGTGCGATCAGCGCCTGCTGGCGAGCACCGACGCCCCGCTTGAAGACGATGTGGTGCCCGTGCGGGCTGTCCATGTCGGCAGGCCGGGGACCGTGATAGGTGGTGGTCAGCTGACCGAAGTCGGGTGCGGTCAGCTCGCCGGCCTCGACCTCCGCCTGGCGCGCGGCCGCGGTCGCCGCGTTCGCGGCCTCCGTGTCGGCATCCGGCCATGACGACGGCCGCTCGACGGGCGTCGGCGCGAGCTCCGGGTCGCGGAGGGCCGCGGCGCCGGGGTCCACCCGGTCGGGCGCATCGTGGTCCCGAGGGCGGTCGGGCGCCCGCTGGCCGGCGGCGAGCTCGGCGTCCTTCGCCTCGATCTGCTGCTTGATCTGCCGCGTCTTCGCGCTGAGCCTGGTCGACTTCTCGGCGACGCCGCGCGCGACCCTCGGCACCATCTCCTCGATCGTGTCGATCGCTTCCTTGACGACGATCTTGATGGTGGACACGCGGCGCTACCCCGTCACGATCCGGCAGGAGGAGATCTGCGCGATGAAGTCGTCGGCGAGCCGCTCCTGGTCGGCGGCGTTGGACTCCAGATCGCCGGCCGCCTGGTCGAGGGCGTCGAGGTCCGCCTCGAACTCGCTCACGTCGCCGAGCGCGCCCTCGACGACCTCGGCCGCGAGCATCGCCGTCAGCCCGTCCATGAGCGGACCCTCGAGCGGCTCGATGATCATCGGCAGCAGCTGCTGCGCGAGCTGGTCGACCATGACGTTCGTGAGCACGTCGAGCGCCTGCTTCCGCAGCGCGATGATCGCGGCGTTGGCGGCGACGCTGGCGCCGAGGGTGAGGACGGCGGTCGCCGCGGCCGCGGCGATCTGCGCAGCGGTGATCACCAGCTCGGCGATCACCTTGACCTTCAGCGCGAGCACGGCATCCGCGGCGATGTCGACGCCGCCGGCGACCGGGTCGAGCGCGTCCACCATCTGCTGGATGTTCGTCTGCCTGTCGGTGTCCCAGGCGCTCGTGAACGACGTGGACGCCTGGCCCTTGAGCGCGGCGCCGACGCCCTGCTTGACGCGCGCGTCGGCGACCTCGACGGTCCCCTCGATGTCGTCCTTGAACTGGCGCATGATGCTCGCCGCGCGCCGCATCTCGTCCTCGTCGAGCGGCGGCCAGTCGTACCCGAGCATGTCGAGGACCCACACCAGCTCTCCTGGCAGGTTCATGGCCACGACGCATCACCTCCGTCCACCGACCCGCTCACGGTAGAAGCGGCCGGCCGCCGGGGGCGATGGGCAGAAGTGCCCGTCGACGTCAGGGCCGCAGCAGTGCCTTGATCGCGCGCCGCTCGTCCATCGCGCGGTAGGCGTCGGCGGCCTGGTCGAGCGGCAGCTCCAGGTCGAAGACGGCGGATGCGTCGAGCTCGCCCGACAGCACGGCGGGCACGAGGTCCGGCAGGTAGCGCACGACCGGCGCCATGCCGCCACGGAGCCCGATGTTGCCGCGGAAGGCGGTCGGCCACGGGATCTGCGTGCCGTGCGGCACCCCCACGAAGCCGACCGTCGCGCCGGGGCGCGCGACGCGGAACGCCGTGAGCATCGACTCCTCGGTGCCGACGCACTCGAGCACGGCATCCGCCCCCACCCCGTCGGTCAGCTCGCGCACCGCCTCGACGGCGTCGTCGCCGCGCCCCGCCACCAGGTCGGTGGAGCCGAACGCGGTGGCGAGGCGCTGCCGCGCCGGGTTGCGCGAGAGCGCGATGATGCGCTCGGCGCCGAGCCGTCGGGCCGAGAGCACGCCGCACAGGCCAACCGCGCCGTCACCGACGACCACCGCCGTCATGCCGGGCGCCACGCCCGCCGAGACGGCCGCGTGGTAGCCGGTCGGCAGCACGTCGCTGAGCGCGAGCACGGCGGCATGCTGCTCGGCGCCGGGCGCATCGTCGAGCACGAAGCAGGTGGCGTCGGCGTTCGTGACACGGGTCAGCTCCGCCTGCCCGCTCGCGGTCATGGCCAGCTCGACGCAGCCCTGCGTCTGGCCGGCGTGGCAGTGCACGCAGCGGCCGCAGCAGTGGTCGAACGGCACGATCACGAAGTCGCCGACGCGGACGCGGGCGACCTCGGCGCCCACCGCCTCGACCACGCCGATCGCCTCGTGCCCGATCGTCCGCGGCTCGTGCACCGGGTTCGCGCCGCGGTACGGCCAGAGGTCGGATCCGCACACGCACGCCGCGACGACCCGCACGATCGCGTCGGTGGGACGCTCGACGGAGGGGTCGGCCCACGTCTCCACGCGGATGTCGCCGGGGCCGTGCAGGATCGTCGCTCGCATGCGACCAGCCTCGCACGCGGCCGCGGCCCGCCGCGCGCTACGGCAGGCGGTCGACCAGCTCGCTCGCGACGCCCGTGTACGCGGCGGGGGTGAGGCGGCGCAGCCGGTCCTTCGCCGCATCCGAGATGTCGAGCCCGTCGACGAACGCGATCAGCTGCTCCTGCCCCACCCGCTGCCCGCGCGTGAGCTCCTTGAGCTGCGCGTACGGGTCGTCGATCGACGAGCTGCCCGCGAGCACCTCCGCGCGGATGACGGTCTGGATCGCCTCGGCGAGCACCTCCCAGTTGCCGTCGAGCGCGGCGTCGAGCGACGCGTCCGACACGGCGATCTCGCCGAGGCCGCGACGGAGGTTGTCGAGCGCGAGCAGCGAGTGGCCGAGCGCGACGCCGACGTTGCGCTGCGTGGACGAGTCGGTGAGGTCGCGCTGCAGGCGGCTCGTGACGAGCGTCGCCGAGAGCGACTCGAGCAGCGCCGACGCGATCTCGAGGTTCGCCTCGGCGTTCTCGAAGCGGATGGGGTTGATCTTGTGCGGCATCGTCGACGAACCCGTCGCGCCCTCCACGGGGATCTGCGTGAACGTGCCGAGCATGATGTACGTCCACACATCCGTCGCGAGGTTGTGCAGGATGCGCCCGGCGTGCGAGACGGCGCCGAACAGCTCCGCCTGCCAGTCGTGCGACTCGATCTGGGTGGTGAGCGGGTTCCAGGTCAGGCCCAGGTGCTCGACGAAGGCGGATGCCGTGGCGGGCCAGTCGGCGCCCGGCTCGGCGACGACGTGCGCGGAGAACGTGCCGGTCGCGCCCGAGAACTTGCCGAGCACCTCGACCTGCTCGATGCGCCTCGCCTGCCGCTCCAGCCGCCACGCGACCACGGCGAGCTCCTTGCCGAGCGTCGTCGGCGTCGCGGGCTGCCCGTGCGTGAGCGAGAGCATGGGGCGGTCACGCTGCTCGATCGCGAGCTCGCGCAGCCGGTCGATCACGGCGCGGAAGGCCGGCATCCACACATCCGTCACAGCGGCGCGGATCGTCAGCGCGTACGAGAGGTTGTTGATGTCCTCGCTCGTGCAGGCGATGTGCACGGCCTCCGAGAGCCGCTCGAGCCCCTGCTGCCGCAGCCGGTCCCGCACGAGGTACTCGACCGCCTTCACGTCGTGCCGCGTGACCGCCTCCTTCTCGGCGAGCCAGTCGATCTCCGCTTGGCCGAAGCCGGCCGCCCACGCGCGCAGCGCCTCCGCATCGTCGGTCCCGACCGGCGTCGCACCGAAGAGGCGGTGCTCCGCCACCCACAGCAGCCACTCCACCTCGACGTGCACGCGCGCGCGGTTGAGGCCCGCCTCCGAGAGGTGCTCGGCCAGCGCCGACGTCTGCGGCTGGTAGCGGCCGTCGAGCGGGGAGAGGGGCTGGATGGGCAGGGGCATGGGGCTCCTTCAGGGGCGCATGGCGGGCTGGATCTGGCGGAACAGCCTGCCGACGGCGATCTCGATCTGGCGGAGGACGGTGCCGAAGAAGGCGTCCTCCGAGTAGTAGGGGTCTGGCACGTCCTGGCCGGTCGCTTCCGGGTCGAACGAGAGCAGCAGGCGGATCTTCGACAGCTGCTCGTCGCCGCGAGCGAGCGAGCGCAGCGCCCGCTCCTGGCCGCGGTCGAAGGCGATCACGAGGTCGAAGTCGTCGAGCCAGCGCGGCTTGAACTGCTTGGCCCGGTGGGCACCGCCCTCGTATCCGGCCTCGGCGAGCACGGCGAGGGTGCGCGGGTCGGCGGTCTCGCCCACGTGGTACTCGCTGATGCCGGCGCTCGCGACGAGCAGGCGCTCGGCGACGCCGTGCCGCTGCGCGAGCCGCTCGAACGCGGCTGCCGCCATCGGGGAGCGGCAGATGTTGCCCGTGCACACGAAGACGACGCGGAAGCGCGTCGCATCGGCGAACTCCCGGTCGATGGTCACGCGCCCATTGTGGCAAACGCGGGGCCCGCGCCGGGCGCGGGTCGCGGCGGATCCGTCCACAGCGCGTGCACGACGCCGCCCGGGACGGGCGGTGGGGGTGCGAGGGTGCGTGGTCGGGAGGTGCCATGACGATGACGGATGCGGCTGCCGCGGGCGCGAAGGCCGCGGAGGAGGCGCAGGCGGTCGCGGCCGCCGTGCGACGGGCGGCCCGGCTGCTCCAGGATGCCGCCGCGCTCGTGCTGCTGCGGGGTCAGGACGGCTGGCTGGGGCCCGCGAGGGACGCGTTCGACGCCCGCGGCCTCGCCCTGCACGACCGGCTCGCGGCCGAGGAGCACGAGCTGCGGCTGCTGGCGCTGGCGATCGAGGGGGCGACGTGAGCGCCGGCATGGCGGCCGACGAGCGGGACGGCGGCGGGGGCGACTTCGGCGGCGTCCCCGGACGCATCGGCGGGGGCTCCGGCGGGCGATCGGGAGCCAGCGGCTCGTTCGGCGGCCCGGCGCACGCCTTCGGCGCGGCGGGGACCGCGACTGTCGGCTGGGATCAGACCGTGACGGGCGTCGCGTGCGCCCGACTGCGCGACGCCGGCTGGGCGGCCGGTCGCGCCGTGCTCGCCCTGCGCTCGGCGCCGTCGCTGCGGCTCACGCCGGCGCCGGGGATCGACGTCGCGGGCATCGACGTCGCCGGGCTCCGCGCGTGCTCGGAGGAGCTCGACGCGCGGATCGTCGCCGGCACCGCGCTCGTCGCCGAGCTCGAGCGGCTGCGCGACGACACGATGCTCGCCGGCCGCGCCTACGAGCTCGCCTCCGACGCCGTGCTCGGCCTCGTGGAGGAGGTCGCCGGCTCGGTCGCGTGGGGGCTGGGCGCTGCCGCGCCGGCGCTCGTCGCCACCGCCGCGGGGCTGATCGCGCCATGGTCCCCGCTGCTGCTGCTGGGTGCCGGCGCCGCGGTGAGCGTCGGCCTCGTCACCGTCCCGCTCGTCGCACGGCTGGCGGTCACGCATCCGCAGCACGTCGCGGCGCTCGTGGGGCACGCGCGCGCGGCCGGGGTGCCGCTCGACCGGTTCATGGCGCAGGCCGCGGCCTTCTGGGACCGCGCGGGGGAGGCGCTGCTCGCGACTCCCGGGTTCGTGCCGGCCCTCGCGATCGCCGTGGAATCGACCGATGAGGCGCTCGCGGGGCTGCTGCGCATCCCCGAGCCGGTGGCCGCGCGGCTCGAGGCGGCCATCGGGCAGGACGAGCTCTTCGCCGCGCTCGCCGCCGGTGCCGGACTCGGCGTGCGTGCCGGTGCGGGACTGCAGCCGGTCCGCGCCGGCGCCGTGCGGTCCCTGCCGGCGCCCTCTCGACCCGTGGCGGCGCCCGGGGAGGCGATGCGCGTCATCCTCGCGCAGGATGACCAGGTGACGATCCACGAGCACCGCATGGCCGACGGCAGCCGGCGCTTCCAGGTGTTCGTGCGCGGCACCGAGTCCTGGCTGCCGGACCCGGCGACCGGTCTCGACGGGCCGGCGAACCTCGAGAACGCGGGCTCGACGCCCGGCGCGCTGCTCGGGTCGGATGCGGCGCTCGCCGAGGCGATGGAGGCCGCCGGCATCGGGGCCGACGACCCGGTCGACCTGTTCGGCTACTCCCAGGGCGCGGCGGCGGCCGCCAACGTCGCGGCGAGCGAGCGCTTCCGCGTCGAGACGGCGATGCTGGTGGGCGGGCCCGTCGCGGGCACCGAGCTGCCGCCCGGCGTCGCCGTGCTCTCGGTCGCCCACGCGGGCGACCCGACCGCCGCGATGGACGGCATCGGCGACGGGGATGGGCCCGTGACGGTGACGCTCGAGAGCGCCGGCGGGCACGGCTCCGGCTTCGGCGCGCGGCACTCCGGCGAGGAGTACGCCGAGACGCTCACCCGCGCGCGGGGCGACGACTTCTACGTCGCGGGCTTCGCGGATCGGCTGCGCGAGTCGACGGCGGGCGGGCAGGGGGTCGCGGGGTGGGGTGTGGAGCTGACCCGTACCCCGCTGATCGAGTAGCAGGGGCGCAGCCCCCACCCCGCTGATCGAGGAGCAGGGGCGCAGCCCCCGCCCCGCTGATCGAGGAGCAGGGGCGCAGCCCCCGCGTATCGAGATCACGGCCGCTCAGGCCGAGCAGGTCTCGGTACGCGGCCGGCTGCGCCGGCAGCTACTCGACCTTGAGCGCTCCTGACGCAACGCCGCTCCGCGGCATTGCGTCCTTCGCGCTCAACGCTCCCTCGGCCGCTCCTTGCCGAAGATCGGGCGCGTGACGATCGTGATCAACCAGGTGAGGAAGGCGATGCAGACGGCAGCGAGCATGCCCCACCAGAACGTCTCGACCTGGATGCCGAAGCCGACGAGCTGCGAGAGCCAGTGCACGATCATCAGCAGGAACGCGTTCACGAACAGGGCGACGATGCCGATCGTGAGGATGTAGAGCGGGAACGCCACGATGCGGATGAGGTTGCCGATGGTCGCGTTGACGATCGCGAAGACGAGCGCGACCCCGAGCGTCGTGAGCGCGACCTCCCACCAGGCGGGGCCGAGCGACTCGATGCGGATGCCCGGGACGAACAGGGTCACGAGCCAGATCGCCAGGGCGGTGAACACCACGCGGAGCAGGAAGCGCATGGGGTGATCATGGCATCCATATCCCCGGGGGAGCCACGGCGCGCAATAGCCTGAACCGGTGACTGTGCGACTTCGACCCGAGATCGCGGCCGTGCCGCCCTACCAGCAGGGACGGCCGGCGCCCGAGGGGGGCTTCAAGCTCTCGAGCAACGAGAATCCCTTCCCGCCGCTGCCCGCGGTCGTCGAGGCCGTGCAGCGCGAGGCGCTGCGGGTCAACCGCTACCCCCGGCCGGGAGCGCCCGACCTCAAGGCGGCGCTCGCGACCGAGCTCGGCGTCGACGCCGGCCGCATCCTCATCGGCGACGGCTCCGCGACCCTGCTGCAGCAGCTCATCCATGCGGTCGCGGGCCCCGGCGACGAGGTCGTCTACGCGTGGCGCTCGTTCGACGCCTACCCGCTGTTCGTGCGCACGGGCGGCGCGACCGCGATCGAGGTGCCCGTCGACGCCGACCACGCGCACGACCTCGACGCCATGGCGGACGCCATCACCGACCGCACGCGCGCCGTGATCGTCTGCAGCCCCAACAACCCCACCGGCACGATCGTCGACGCCGCCGCGCTCGACGCCTTCATCGCCCGCGTGCCCGCCGACGTGCTCATCATGCTCGACGAGGCCTACATCGAGTTCGTGCAGGACTCGGCGATCGACGGCATCGCGCTGCAGCGCGAGCACCCGAACGTCGTCGTGCTGCGCACGTTCTCGAAGGCCCACGGGCTCGCCGGCCTGCGCGTCGGCTACGCCGTCGGCGACCCAGGGGTGCTGCGCGCCGCCGACCTCTGCGGCGTGCCGCTGTCGCAGACGGCGCTCGCCTCCGCTGCCGCGATGGCCGCGCTCGCGCACCGCGACGAGACCTACGCCCGCATCGACGTGCTCGTCGCGCAGCGCGACGCCCTCTGGCAGCGCCTCGTCGACGCGGGCGTGCCGGTGCCGCGCCCGTTCGGCAACTTCGTCTGGGTGCCCTCGCAGCCCGGCCAGGAGGAGGCGATCCACGACATCCTCACCGCCAACCGCATCGTCGCGAAGGTCTTCGCCGACGGCGTGCGCATCTCGGTCGGGGAGCCCGAGGCCGACGACCACGTCGTCGCGGCCGCCGTCGCGATCCAGGCGCTGCAGTGACGCGGGCCGACACCCCGGCCGAGGTCGCGACCGAGCCCATCCGTCTGCTCGACGCCGACGGCTCGCTCGTCGAGTCCGACGCGAACGCCGAGTGGCGCGAGCTGGCGGCGCAGCTGACGACCGAGGACCGGCTCGCGATGCACGGCGAGATGCTCCGCACGCGCCGCTTCGACATCGAGGCCGGCCACCTGCAGCGGCAGGGCAAGCTCGGCCTGTGGGTGCCGTCGATCGGCCAGGAGGGCGCGCAGGTCGGCGCCGCCTGGGCCTCCCGCGAGCAGGACACCCTCTTCCCCTCCTACCGGGAGCACCTCATCGCGCTGCACCGCGGCGTCGACATGCTGCAGATCATCGACATCTTCCGCGGCGCCGTGCACGGCGGCTGGGACCCGCTCGAGACGCGCGGCATGCGGATCTACTCGCTCGTGATCGCCACGCACGCGCTGCACTCGACGGGGTACGCGATGGGCATCCGCTTCGACGGCAAGTGCGGCACGGGGGATGCATCGAGCGACGAGGCCGTCATGGCGTTCTACGGCGACGGGGCCGCGAGCCAGGGCGACGCGAGCGAGGGGCTCGTCTTCGCGGCCAGCTACGACGCGCCGATCGTCTTCTTCGTGCAGAACAACAAGTGGGCGATCTCGGTGCCGTCGACGCGGCAGAGCCGCTTCCCGCTGCACGAGCGAGCCCGAGGCTTCGGGCTCGACGCCGCCTGGGTCGACGGCAACGACCCGCTCGCGTCGTTCGCGGTCACCCGGCGGATGCTCGACGCGGCCCGGCAGGGACGCCCCGGCTACATCGAGGCGGACACGTACCGCATGGGCGCGCACACCACGAGCGACGACCCGACCCGCTACCGGCCCTCCGCCGAGGAGGAGGCATGGCGCCGCCGCGACCCGATCGCCCGCCTGGCCGCGCACCTGCGCGAGCTCGGCGTCGACGACGCGACGCTCGCCGAGCAGGACCGGGAGGCGACCGACCTCGCGGCCGACATGCGGCGCCGCACGCTCGCCGCGGGCACCGCCGCGAGCGACGACATCTTCGACCACGTGTACAGCGAGCCGCACCCGCTCATGCTCGAGCAGAAGCGGGCGCTCGCGGAGTTCGAGGCCGGCTTCGGAGGCGATGCATGACGAGCGAGACCCAGACCGCGCAGCCCGGGCCGGTGCAGCCGGTGCAGTCGGCGCAGTCCGCCGCATCCGTCACCATGCCCATCGCGAAGGCGCTGAACTCGGCGCTGCGCGAGGCGATGCGAGCCGACGACAAGGTGCTGCTGATGGGCGAGGACATCGGCCCGCTCGGCGGCGTGTTCCGCATCACCGACGGGCTGCACGCCGAGTTCGGCGACGACCGCGTGCTCGACACCCCGCTCGCCGAGGCCGGCATCATCGGCACGGCGATCGGGCTGGCGATGCGCGGCTACCGGCCGGTGATCGAGATCCAGTTCGACGGCTTCGTCTACCCCGGCTTCGACCAGATCGTCTCGCAGCTCGCGAAGATGACCGCCCGCCATCGCGGGCGGCTGTCGATGCCCGTCGTGATCCGCATCCCCTACGGCGGCCACATCGGTGCCGTCGAGCACCACCAGGAGAGCCCGGAGGCGTACTTCGCGCACACCGCCGGCCTCCGGGTCGTGAGCCCGTCGACGGCGAACGACGCGCACTGGATGCTGCGGCAGGCGATCGAGAGCGACGACCCGGTGATCTTCCTCGAGCCGAAGTCGAAGTACTGGTCGAAGGGCGAGGTGCTGCCGGCGCCGGCCGCCCAGCTGCACGAGGCGGTCGTCGCGAAGCCCGGCAGCGACGTGACGCTCATCGGCCACGGCGCGATGGTGCACGTGCTGCTGCAGGCCGCGCAGATCGCCGAGGGCGAGGGCACCTCGTGCGAGGTCATCGACCTGCGCTCGCTGTCGCCGATCGACTGGGCGCCGCTCGTGGAGTCGGCGCAGCGCACCGGCCGCGTCATCGTGGCGCAGGAGG
>JBAZPY010000019.1:0-10864 GCA_041645515.1 Agrococcus sp. | reverse complement strand
ACCGCGCTCGCCGTCCTGGCGGCGTGGGCTCGCACTCGCGGCGCGCAGCCGCGCTGACGAGCGCGGCGCGCGCCGGCGCGCAGCAGATGCTCGAACTCCGGGCGCGCACCGGTGATAGCGTGACAGCCACCCCGGGCCGCCCCGGCCCTGACCGCGAAGGAGCATCATGGCCGAGCGCACCGTCACCGTCGAATCCGCGCACGGGCTCCACGCCCGCCCCGCATCCCTGTTCGCGCAGGCGGCGGCGAAGGCCTCCAGTCCCGTGACCGTCGCCAAGGGCGACAAGCAGGTCAACGCGGCCAGCATCCTCTCCGTCATCTCGCTGGGCGTCTCCAAGGGCGACGAGGTGACCATCGCCTCCGACGACGAGGCGACGCTCGACGAGCTCGAGCAGCTCCTCTCCACAGATCACGACGCGTAAGCCACGCACCCAGGAGTCGACGATGACCACGACCGCATCCACCCAGCAGGGAGGCGGCGCGCGCGTCGCCGTCCAGAAGTTCGGCACCTTCCTGTCCGGCATGATCATGCCGAACATCCCCGCGCTCATCGCGTGGGGCATCCTGACCGCGCTGTTCATCCCGTTGGGGCCGTTCCCCAACGCCGATCTCGCCACGATCGTCGGCCCCACGATCCACTACCTGCTGCCGATCCTCATCGCCGGCACCGGCGGCCGGATGGTCTACGAGCAGCGCGGCGCCGTCGTCGGCGCGTTCGCGGTCATGGGCGCGATCGCCGGCTCCGACATGCTGATCGCCGCCTTCAACGCGGCCAACCCACCCGCGGAGGGCGCCGCCGAGCTCGGCCAGGTGCACATGTTCATCGGCGCCATGATCCTCGGACCGCTGTCGGCCTGGGTGATGAAGCAGCTCGACAAGCTCTGGGACGGCAAGGTCAAGGCGGGCTTCGAGATGCTCGTCAACATGTTCTCGGCCGGCATCGTCGCCTTCCTCATGGCGCTCGTCGGCTTCTACATCGTCGCCCCGGTGGTGAACTGGATCATGTCGGTCGTCGGCGGCGCCGTCGGCTGGCTCGTCGAGACCAACCTGCTGCCCGTCGCCTCGATCCTCATCGAGCCGGCGAAGGTCTTCTTCCTCAACAACGCGATCAACCACGGCGTGCTGACGCCGCTCGGCACGTCCGAGGTGGCGACCGACGGCAGCTCGATCCTGTTCCTGCTCGAGGCGAACCCCGGCCCGGGCCTCGGGCTGCTGCTGGCGTTCTCGGTCTTCGGCGTCGGCGCGGCGCGCGCCACCGCCCCCGGCGCCGCGATCATCCAGTTCCTCGGCGGCATCCACGAGGTCTACTTCCCGTACGCGCTCATGAAGCCGGCCCTCATCCTGGCGCTCGTCCTGGGCGGCGCCTCCGGCGTCGCCACGAACATGCTGCTCGGCACGGGCCTCGCCGGGCCCGCGGCGCCCGGCAGCATCTTCGCCGTCGGGGCGCAGGCGGTGCTCGTCGGTGGCGGCAACCTCGTCGGGGTGCTGCTGTCGGTCGTGATCGCCGCTGCCGTGACGTTCGTCGTCGCAGCGGTCATCCTCCGCGCGAGCCGCAAGCGCGACCTCGCCCGTGAGGCCGAGAGCGGCAGCGACCTCGCCGACGCCGTGGCGCGGACGGAGGCCGCGAAGGGCCGCAGGTCCGAGCACCTCTCGAACCTCGCCGTCGCCGGCGGCGCTGCAGGCGTTGGCGGCGCGATGGCGGCGACCGACCCGGCCTCGCACTCCGTCGCGGCCGAGCCCATCCGCAAGATCGTCTTCGCGTGCGACGCGGGCATGGGATCGAGCGCGATGGGGGCGAGCGTGCTGCGCAACAAGATCAAGAAGGCGGGCATCGACGGCGTCGAGGTCTCGAACATCGCGATCGCGAACCTCGACGGCTCGGAGGACCTGGTCATCACCCACCAGGACCTCACGGCCCGCGCGCGCCAGCGCACGCCCGACGCGACGCACGTGTCGGTCGAGAACTTCATGAACAGCCCGAAGTACGACGAGGTCGTCCGGCTCGTCGACGAGTCCAACAGCCAGCACTGACAGCAGCCAGCACCGCGAAGGAGCCCCATGCCCGTCCTCACGCTCGAGCAGATCACCACCACTCCCACGGCGACGACGAAGGAGGAGGCCATCCAGGAGGCGGCCGACATGCTGGTCGCGGCGGGCGCCGTGACTCCCGACTACGCCGACGCGATGCGTGCGCGCGAGGAGAGCGTGTCGACGTACATGGGCAACCTGCTCGCGATCCCGCACGGCACGAACGAGTCGAAGGACGCGATCCTCGACTCCGCGCTGTCGGTCGCGCGCTACGACTCGCCGATCGACTGGGACGGGAACCCGGTGAAGTTCGTGGTCGGCATCGCCGGCAAGGACGGCGGGCACCTCGAGATCCTGTCGAAGATCGCGATCGTGTTCGCCGACGAGGACGAGGTGGCGAAGCTCGAGGCGGCGCCCGACGCGGAGGCGATCCTGCAGCTGCTCGGCGACGTCAACGACTGATGCGCGCCGTCCACTTCGGCGCGGGCAACATCGGCCGCGGCTTCGTCGGGCTCATCCTCCACCGCGCCGGCTACGAGCTGACGTTCGTCGACGTGAACCCCGAGCTCATCGGCATGCTGCAGCGGGCGGATGCGTACCAGGTGCGGGAGGTGGGACCGGAGGCGACGATCCACACCGTCACGGGGTTCACGGGCATCGACTCGTCGGCGGAACCCGACGCCGCGGCGCGAGCGGTCGCGGAGGCCGACGTCGTGACGTGCGCGGTCGGGCCGACGGTGCTGCGCTTCATCGCACCGGTGATCCGCGCCGGGTTGGCGCTGCGCGGCGGCGAGCCGGTGACCGTGATGGCCTGCGAGAACGCGATCGGCGCCTCCGACACGCTGCGGGAGCTCGTGCTCGACGGCGCGCCGGAGCTGGCCGACCGGGCGGTCTTCGCGAACACGGCCGTGGACCGCATCATCCCGCCGCAGGATCCCCACGGGCTCGACGTCGTGGTCGAGGACTTCTTCGAGTGGTCGATCGATCGCGCGGCCTTCGGCACCTCCCTCAAGGGCACTGCGCCGGCGATCCCCGACGCGCACTTCGTCGACGACCTCGCCCCCTTCATCGAGCGCAAGCTCTTCACGGTGAACACCGGGCACGCGACGACCGCCTACGCGGGCTGGGTCGCCGGCATCGAGACGATCGCCGAGGCGCTGCGCTCGCCCGAGATCCGGCGGGCCGTCGAGGCGTCGCTCGACGACACGTCCCGACTGCTGGTCGCGAAGTTCGGCTTCGACCCCGGCGAGCATGCCGCCTACGTCGCGCGCGCCATCGCGCGCTTCGAGAACCCGGCGCTGCCCGACACGTGCGAGCGGATCGGCCGCCAGCCGCTGCGCAAGCTCTCGCGGCGCGAGCGCTTCGTGCAGCCCGCCGCAGAGCTCGTCGAGCGAGGCGAGCGCGCGGATGCGCTCGTCGCGGCCTACGCCACGGCGCTGCGGTTCGACGCGGAGAGCGACGAGCAGGCGGTGGAGCTGCAGCGCTTGCTGGCCGAGCTCCAGCCGGCCGCGTTCGTCGCGGAGGTGAGCGGCATCGCGGAGGAGCCGCTGCGGTCGCAGCTCGTCGCGGCGGTCCAGGCCGCGCGAGGCTGAGCGGCCGCGCACCTCGATGCGGCAGGATCGAGGCATGGGGATGGAGCAGCGGCCGTGCTGACGCGTGGCTCCCGCCGCAAGGGCCGCTCGAGCGCGAACCCGCGCCAGCGGCTGCTGCACGGCTGGGACTGGGCTGACCCGCGCATCGAGCTCGAGGAGCTCCCGCCCGCCAGCCGCGCCCTGGTCGCCGCCGGTGCCGGGGAGGTCATCGCGACGCTCGCGGATGCCGGCCATCGCGTGACCGCCATCGGTGCCAACCGCGAGCAGCTCGACTACGCCCGGCGTCGAGCGGCGGGCGGCCCGTTCGAACCGGGCGCCGCGGAGCGCGTCTTCGATCTCGGCCGCGGCATGGTGCGCGCGGCGAGCCCCGCGTGGAGCCGGCGCCGCGTGCGGCAGTTCCTGCAGGAGGACGACCCGCTGCGCGCCGCCGCCGAGTGGAAGGAGCGGCTCGACAACCGCACGCTCGCGTCGATCCTCCGCACGATGCTCGGACCCGCCGGCATGCTCTCTGCGCTCGTCCTGCGCGACTTCTCGACGCCCATCCCGCCGCACTTCGACGAGGCGATCCGGGGCCGCATCGCCCGCGCGCTGCGCAAGCACGCGCCCGCCGGCAACCCGTACGCGTGGCGGCTGCTGCTGGGGGAGGACCTGCCGGGGCATCGGCTGCCGCCGGTCGACGTGGCGGCGATCGACTGGGTCGACGCGCCGCTGCTCGACCACCTCGAGCGCGCGGCCCCGGGCACGTACGACGCGATCTCGCTCTCGAACGTGGTGGACGGGGCGGATGAGCGCTGGGTCCGGGACCTGCGCAAGGCGGCGATCCGGGCGGTCGCCCCGGGCGGGCCGATCATCGCCCGCTCGTTCGCGACCACGATGGACGACGAGGCGGCGAAGCGCGCGCGACGGGACCGCGCGATGCTGTGGGGGTCGATCGTGGTGCACCGGTGAGCCGCTGCGGGCGTGGCGACACGCCCGGCTTGCACATCACTGCCGCTCCCGCGTAGAGTTGACCGTTGGTGTCGTGCGCCCTCTGTGCGCGACACTCGCATGACCGGCAACCAAAGGTTACAGAAGAGGCTATGGCCAAGAAAGACGGCGTCATCGAGATCGAAGGCTCGGTGATCGAGGCGCTCCCCAACGCGATGTTCCGCGTCGAGCTCTCGAACGGGCACGTGGTGCTCGCACACATCTCCGGCAAGATGCGGCAGAACTACATCCGCATCCTCCAGGAAGACCGAGTGATCGTGGAGCTGAGCCCCTACGACCTCAGCCGCGGCCGCATCGTCTACCGCTACAAGTAACCACTGGCTGCTGGACAAGGAACGGCTCGCGCGCTCGCGCGAGCACGAGGCCAGCGAGGAAAGCACACATGAAGGTCAACCCCAGCGTCAAGCCCATCTGCGACAAGTGCAAGGTCATCCGCCGGCACGGTCGCGTGATGGTGATCTGCGAGAACCCCCGCCACAAGCAGCGGCAGGGTTGATGCCGCAGCGCTCAATGCGACGAAGTCGCGTTGAGCGCGGAGGCATCAAGGTCGAGTAGCACGCGCCGAAGGCGCGCGCGTATCGAGACCCAGTCGTCCACGACGACGCAGACACAACTCAATACGAACCTCCTGGTCTCGATACGCGGGCTTCGCCAGCTACTCGACCACCGGGAGGGGACCCCAGCAGCGGTAAGAGCCCTCCCACGAGGGCGACACCTTGGGGAGAGGCCCAGGCACCTCCGCTGCTCCATACCTCTCATCACTCCTGAAGGAGACACACGATGGCACGCATCGCAGGTGTCGACATCCCGCGCGACAAGCGCGTGGAGATCGCACTGACGTACATCTTCGGCGTCGGCCGCACTCGGTCGATCGCAACGCTCGAGGCCACCGGCATCGACCGCAACACCCGCGTCAAGGACCTCACGGACGACCAGCTCGTCGTGCTCCGCGACCACATCGAGGGCACGTTCAAGGTGGAGGGCGACCTCCGTCGCGAGGTCGCCTCGGACATCCGTCGCAAGGTCGAGATCGGCTCGTACCAGGGCATCCGCCACCGTCGTGGCCTGCCCGTGCACGGCCAGCGCACCAAGACGAACGCGCGCACCCGCAAGGGCAAGAAGCAGACGGTCGCCGGCAAGAAGAAGGCCGGCCGCTAGGCCGCGGGGAAGAGGTAGAGAACAATGGCAGCTCCCAAGTCCGCGGTCCGCAAGCCGCGTCGCAAGGACAAGAAGAACGTCGCCGTGGGCCAGGCCCACATCAAGTCGACGTTCAACAACACGATCGTCTCGATCACCGACATCACCGGCGCCGTGCTCACGCAGGCGTCCGGCGGCGCTGTCGGCATGAAGGGCTCGCGCAAGTCGACGCCCTACGCCGCACAGCTCGCCGCCGAGTCGGCTGCGCGTCAGGCGCAGGACCACGGCATGAAGAAGGTCGACGTCTTCGTCAAGGGCGCAGGTTCCGGCCGTGAGACGGCGATCCGCTCGCTCCAGGCCGCTGGCCTCGAGATCGGCGCGATCCACGACGTGACGCCGCAGGCGCACAACGGCGTTCGCCCGCCGAAGCCGCGCCGCAACTAGTCGCTCCTGCCGGGCAGGCGGTCCACGCCTGCCCGGCATTCCGCCGTCACTGAACACGCGAGTCATATAGCGGACTCGCGACCGAAAGGAACCGACACGTGCTGATCGCCCAGCGCCCCACTGTCACCGAGGAGATCATCGCCGAGCACCGCTCGCGATTCACGATCGAGCCGCTCGAGCCGGGCTTCGGCTACACCCTCGGCAACTCCCTCCGCCGCACCCTGCTGTCGTCGATCCCGGGAGCCGCCGTCACGAGCATCCGCCTCGACGGCGTGCTGCACGAGTTCTCGACGATCTCCGGTGTCAAGGAGGACGTCACCGAGATGATCCTCAACATCAAGCAGCTCGTCGTCTCGTCCGAGCACGACGAGCCCGTCGTCGCCTACCTCTCGCGCCAGGGTGCGGGCACGGTGACGGCGGCCGACATCACGGCTCCCGCCGGTGTCGAGATCCACAACCCCGAGCTGGTGCTCGCGACGCTGAACGACTCGGCGAAGCTGCAGCTCGAGCTCACGATCGAGCGCGGCCGCGGCTACGTGTCGGCCGCGCAGAACCGCGACGAGTTCGCCGAGGCCGGGGTCATCCCGATCGACTCGATCTACTCGCCCGTGCTCAAGGTCACCTACCGCGTCGAGGCGACGCGTGCCGGTGAGCGCACCGACTTCGACTCGCTCGTGGTCGACGTCGAGGCGAAGCCGGCCATCACGCCGCGCGACGCCATCGCATCCGCCGGTCGCACGCTCGTCGAGCTGTTCGGCCTGACGCGCGACCTGAACGCCGAGGCTGAGGGCATCGAGATCGGCCAGGCCCCGGCAGAGGCCATCGGCTCCGGCGAGCTCGCCACGCCGATCGAGGAGCTCGACCTGTCGGTCCGCTCGTACAACTGCCTCAAGCGCGAGGGCATCAACACGGTGTCCGAGCTCGTGGCGCTGAGCGAGACGCAGCTCATGAACATCCGCAACTTCGGCCAGAAGTCGGTCGACGAGGTGAAGGACAAGCTCACCGAGCTCGGCCTGTCGCTCAAGGATGCGGTGCCCGGCTTCGACGGCGCGCACTTCTACAGCGGTTACGACGAGGACGCTCGCTGAACGCGGGCCGACTGAAGAACTAGAGGGATACGAACCATGCCCAAGCCCACCAAGGGTCCCCGCCTCGGAGGCGGTCCTGCGCACGAGCGCCTGCTGCTCGCGAACCTCGCGGCCGCGCTCTTCACGCACAAGTCGATCAAGACGACCGAGACGAAGGCCAAGCGCCTGCGCCCGATCGCTGAGCGCCTCATCACGTTCGCCAAGCGCGGCGACCTGCACGCGCGTCGTCGCGTGCTCGGCGTGATCGGCGACAAGGGCGTCGTGCACGAGCTGTTCACCGAGATCGCTCCGCTCGTCGCGGAGCGCGAGGGCGGCTACACGCGCATCACGAAGCTCGGCTTCCGCAAGGGTGACAACGCCCCCATGGCGCAGATCGAGCTCGTGCTCGAGCCGGTGCAGAAGAAGGCGTCGAAGTCGAAGGCATCCGCCGCCGCGACGTCGGCCGCCGCCGACCAGCGCGCCGAGGAGGCCAAGGCCGAGGCTGCCAAGACCGACGAGGCCCAGGTCGAGGAGACGCAGGTCGAGGAGACGCAGGTCGACCCGACCGAGGCAGCGGAGGCCGACGCGGCTGCGGCCGACGTCGCGACGACCGAGGCGCCCGAGGCGGGCGACGAGGCAGTCGAGGCCGAGCCCGCCGACAAGCAGTAGCAGCAGCATCACGACGAAGGGCCCCGCGCGAGCGGGGCCCTTCGACGTGCGGTCGTCAGGCGGTGCGCTGCTCCGCCTTCGCGATCTCGGTCGCCGCGAGCACGAGTCCCAGGTGCGAGAACGCCTGCGGGAAGTTGCCCCAGTGGTGGCCCGTCGCGGGATCGATCTCCTCGCCGAGCAGACCGACGTCGTTGCGGAGCGCGACGAGGCGGTCCATGAGCGACCGGGCGTCGTCGAGCCGGCCGCACTGCGCGTAGGCGATCACGAGCCAGAACGCGCACAGCACGAACGGATGCTCGTCGCCCGCCAGCCCGTCGAGCCCCGTCGTGCGGTACCGCAGCGGCAGTCCGTCGACGAGCAGCTCCTGCTCGATCCGGGCGACGGTGCCGAGGAAGCGCGGGTCGCGGGCGTCGACGATGCCGATGGTCGGCAGCTGCAGCAGCGACGCGTCCACGTCGCTCGTGCCGTAGTGCTGGCGGAACGAGCCGGTCGCGGTGTCGAAGCCGTGCGTGAGCACCTCCTCCCGGAGGGCGTCCCGCAGCTCGATCCAGCGCGTCGGGTCGCCGTCGCAGCCGCTGTCGACGGCGCGCACGCCGCAGTCGAACGCGGCCCACATCATCGCGCGCGAGTGGGTGAACCGCTGGGGCTCGCCGCGCATCTCCCAGAGCCCGTGGTCCGGCTGCTCCCAGTGCGTCGCCAGCTCGTTGAGCAGCGCGCGCTGCAGGTGCCAGGCGTCGAGGGTGTCGGCGCGGCCGATCGCGCGCAGCCGCTCGAGCGTGAGCATCACCTGGCCGAGCACATCGTGCTGGCGCTGCCCGGCCGCGCCGTTGCCGATGCGCACCGGGCGGGCACCGCCGTAGCCGGGCAGGTGGTGCAGCTCGCGCTCGAGCAGGTCTCGGCCACCGTCGCGCCGGTACATGATGCGCATGTCGGACGGGTCGCCGGCGATCGCGCGCAGCAGCCAGTCGCGCCACAGGCCAACCTTCTCGTCGAGCCGCACGGCGAGCATGGCGTCGACGGTGAGGGACGCGTCGCGCAGCCACGTGAACCGGTAGTCCCAGTTGCGCTCCCCGCCCGGGGTCTCCGGCAGCGACGTCGTCGGCGCGGCGAGGATGCCGCCGGTCGCCTCATCGGTGAGGGAGCGGAGCACGAGCACGCTCGTCTGCACCGCCTCGAGGTAGGGGCCCTCGTAGTCGAGCCCCGACAGCCACTCCGACGACTCGGCGATCGTCGTCCGCACCACCTCGAGCTCGCCGACCGGCTCCGCGATCGGCAGCCACGAGTGCTGCCAGCACAGGTCGAGCTCGAACCGCTCGCCCTCGCGCACCTCGAACGTCGAGCGGTGCGTGTGCGGGTGGGCGTGCGACCGCGGCAGCGGCGCGCCCCGCAGCACGAGGCGGTCGGGGCCCGCGATCGCGACGAGCACGTCCTCGCCGTGCTCGCGCATCCGCCGGAACCACGGCGGCACGCGGCCGTAGTCGAACCGCACCACGAGCTCCTGCTCGAGCTCGACGGTGCCGGCGACGCCCTCGATGATGCGCACGACGTCGGCCCGGTCGTCGCCCGTGGGCATCGCATCCGTCACCCGCACCGTGCCGGTCGCCGTCTCGTGCGTCGTCTCGAGCACGAGGCTGCCCGGCAGGTAGCGCCGCGTGGTGGTGGCCTCGCCGGTCGGGCCGATGCGCCAGTGCCCGTGCTCGCGGTCGCCGAGCAGAGCGGCGAAGCACGCGTGCGAATCGAAGTGCGGGAGGCACAGCCAGTCGATGGAGCCGTCGCGGCCCACGAGGGCGGCGGTGGAGCGGTCGCCGATCACGGCGTAGTCCTCGATGGGCTGCGGGTGCACGGGCATGCGGCGAGGGTAGCGAGCCGACCTCGACGCCCGGTCAACGGCGGGCGCCGCGACCGCGGGTGCATAGGGTTGCTGCATGCCGCGCATCCGCCTCGACCTCGCCTACGACGGCGGCGGCTTCGCCGGCTGGGCGGCGCAACCGGGGCTGCGCACGTGCCAGGGGGAGCTCGAGCGGGCGCTCACGACGATCGCCCGCGAGCCGGTGCGCGTGACGGTCGCGGGACGCACGGATGCGGGCGTGCACGCGAGCGGGCAGGTCGCGCACGCCGATGTGCCGGACGCGCTCGCTGCGCTCGTCGCCGAGCGCGGACCGCAGGCGGCGCACCGACTCTCGCGCCTGGCGGCGCCCGAGGGCGACCTGGTGGTGCGCGCGGCGGCGATCGCGCCGCCCGGCTTCGACGCGCGCTTCTCGGCCGTCTCGCGCTCGTACCGGTACCGCATCGTGACCGGGCCGGCCGATCCGCTCGAGCGGCGCACGGCCGCGCACGTGCCGCAGCCGCTCGACGTCGACGCGATGCGGCGCACCGCCGAGGCGCTCGTCGGGCTGCGCGACTTCGCCGCGTTCTGCAGGCCGCGCGAGGGCGCGACCACCATCCGCGAGCTGCGCGCCTTCTCCTGGGCCCAGGACGGCCAGCTGCTGACCGCGTCGCTCACCGCTGACGCGTTCTGCCACTCCATGGTGCGTGCGCTCGTCGCCGCCTGCGTGCGGGTCGGGGAGGGGAGGCTCGGGCTCGTGCAGGCGGCCGCGCTGCTCGACGAGCGCCGGCGCTCGCCGCTCACGGGGCTCATGCCCGCCCGGGGGCTCACGCTCGTCGAGGTCGGCTATCCGCCCGACGACGAGCTCGCGGTGCAGGCGGAGCGCACCCGCGCTCGCCGCACCGCCGACGACCTCGAGGACTGACCCGCCGCACGCGTGGCTCCGGCCCCCGCTGATGCACAACGCAAGTCCGCCGGGCGCGTCGCGCGGCGCGCGGGCAAGGGTGGGCGGATGTGCCGCTGATCCGGGCGGTGCGGCGTGCGTCGTGCGTCGAGCGGGGGCAGCAGCGGTGGCCTCGGGTCAGGCGGCGAGCGCCTCGCGCAGCTCCTCGACCG
>JBAZPY010000018.1:0-10991 GCA_041645515.1 Agrococcus sp. | reverse complement strand
GCTGGCCACGTAGACGACGTCAGCGCCGTCCGGGTAGCCGCGCTGCGAGACCTCGACAGCGGTCTCGAAGCGGTCGTCGCCTGCGAGCCGCTCGGGCACCGGCATCGTCGCGTCACCGGTCGTGACGTGCACGATGGTGTGCACGCCCGCGCCGGTGTACTCGATGACACCGAGGTACTCGGCGTTCACGTCCAGGCCGTTCCACTCGGCCGTGTACGTGAACTCCTCGTTCAGCTCGCCGTCGATCGACGTCGGCTCCGTGCGGAACGAGCCCTCCTGCTGGTCGTCCGAGACGCCGACGTGGTCGAGCTCGAAGGTCGCGGGCGCGCCGGCCTGTCCGATGGCGAAGACGTCGACGAAGGCGGCGTAGTCGCCCGCTGCCGGAGCCTCCAGCAGCAGCTCCTCGTCGGCCGAACCAGTGGACGCGGGGAACTCCTGGACCGGGTTGCCCTCCTCGTCGAGCAGGTACACGACCAGATCGAGATCCGCGGTGTCATCCGCTGCGTCGAGCGAGAGGTAGTGCACGATCTCGCCCTCAGGGATCGAGAAGTCGTACCTGAACGACGCGTCCTTCGGACCGCCGTCGGCGCCCAGCTGGGTGAACGGCGCGAGGCCGTTCGCGTCGAGCGGGATCTGACCGTCGGTGCCGGAGGTGATCGTGATCGGCGTCTCGCCGACCGTGCCCATGCCCTCGACCCACTCCGGAGCCGCCACGATGACCGGGTACACCGCGATGGGCGAGCGGACCGTGCGCTCGGCGCTCTCCCACGTGAGGAAGCCCGTCGACCACGTGTTGATCTCGGCATCGGCGGTCGTGAACGTCACGGTGTAGTCGAGCGACTGCCCGGCGTCCGTGAACGTCAGCACCTGGGGCGACACCTCGACGTCTACCCCCGCGACGCCCTCGACCGACGGCGTGTAGACGCCGGGCTCGAGCGACGTGACCGTGCGCGTCACCGTCTGGGTGCCGGCGAGCGAGCCGATCGCGATGGAGGCGATGTTCACGTCGCTGCCGTCGATAGCGCTGCCCACCCAGTCCTCGGGCATCAGCGGACCGTAGCCGAGGCCGCGGAGGTAGCCGTACCAGTCGGCGGTGCCGTTCTCGTAGATGAGGCCCGCATCGAGCATCGACTGCGTGTTGACGAAGCCGGCGCCCTGCGCCCACGGGTCCGTCGAGATCGCTCCCTCGAGGTCGCGGGTGTCGGTCGCGGTCGTCATGAGCGCCGACTTGATCTCCGCCGGCGACGCGTTCGGGCGCTCACCGAGGTAGATCGCGCCGAGACCTGCGACGTGCGGGGCGGCCATCGACGTGCCCGAGAGGAGCTTGAAGCTCGGCTCGCCATCGGCCGGGTTGGGGCCTGCGGCGATGATGCCCACACCGGGCGCCGCGACGTCGGGCTTGAGGATGTCGCTGCCCTCCGCCAGGACCGGACCGCGCGACGAGAAGCCGGCGACCACGGGGGCGACCGTCTCGATGCCGGACGTGTTGCCCGGCTCGAACGAGATCACCGTCGTGCCGTCGGCAGCGGCGAGCAGCGCGTCGCGGTACTGGGCGTCGACGTGGATGGTCGGCACCGCGTGGTCGTCGAGGTCGATCGAGTTCGGGGTCACGTTGACGAGCACCATGCCGATGCCGCCCGCATCCGCCACCACCTGCGACTTCTGCACCCGCGCGTTCACGCCGCGGTCGCAGAGCACGACCATCCCCGCAGCCTGTGCCGGGTCGATGGTGTCGATCTGGCAGAGCGCCGCATCCTCAACGGTCACGCCCGCTGCCGGGATGTCGCCGGCGTAGACGAACGGGCCGCTGATCGTCTCGGCGCCCTCGCCCATCGGCACGGTCACGGAGCCGCCGGGGATGCGCTCGTCGCCGGGCAGGACGACGGTCGCCTCGTAGTTCGGGATGCTCGCCGCGGCGACCGCGGTGTACCAAGGGGCGACGTGATTGACCGTCGACGCGTCGGGACCGGAGTTGCCTGCAGAGGCTGCGACGAAGACGCCGGCAGCTGCAGCACCCAGGAACGCGATCGAGTCCGCGCCGGCGGCGGTGTCGCCACCACTGATCGAATAGTTGATGACGTCGACGCCGTCGATGGTGGCCTGGTCGATTGCGCGGATGAGGTCGCTCTCCGCGCACCCGTCCTCATCGGTGGAAGCGGGGTCGGGACCGGACCAGCACACCTTGTAGGCGGCGATTCGCGCCTCGGGCGCGACGCCCGACATCGTGCCGAGGTCGGCGCCTGCGGCAGAGGTGACCGGCACCTCCGCGTTGCCCGCCGCCGTCGAGGCGGTGTGCGAGCCGTGGCCGTCGCCATCTCGCGGCGAGAGGTACTCGCCGGGCACCTGCGTCTCGGGGCCGATCTGACCACCGCCCGCAAGCCATCCTTCCGCGTAGTACCGCGCGCCGACGATCTTCGTCGAGCAGTCCTCCGCGGTGAACTGGGCGCCCGTCTCGCAGACGCCGGTGAAGGTGCTGCCGTCGCCCTTCTGGAAGACGATCTCGCCCTTCGCGTTGCGGTAGGGCTCCGCGCCGGGCGTCGTGCCGAGCGGCTCGCCCGCGAACAGGGGGTTCTCGGGCGCGATGCCCGTGTCGAGCACGCCGACGACCACGCCTGCGCCCGCCTCGTCCACGCCGCCGACCCGTGCCCACAGCCCCTCGAGGTCCAAGTACTCGTTGGCAGGGCTCGCCTGGATCTGCTGGACCTCGTCCGGGAAGACCTGCGCGACGCGGGAGTCGCGAGCGAGCTCGAACGCCTGCTCCGCCGTGAGATCGGCGATGAAGCCGTTCATCGTGACGGTGAGGCTCGACTCGATCTGCGCGCCGATGGCGGATGCCACCTGCGTCTGCTCGGTCTCGAGGTGCGCTGCGTACGCGCTCGCGGCAGGGGAGTCGACGTCGATGTCGTCCGTGCCGAGCGGTGCGGTTCGCGCGAGGCTCGGCAGGCCGCCGCGATACGTGGCCATCGGGTCCTGATCGAGGACGACGATGTAGCGGCCGTTGTCGAAGCCGCTGGTGTCGATCGGCGGTTGGACGGGCGCAGCGCTCGCCGCGGATGCACCAAGCACCGACGCCCCCGCGCTGAGCGCGAGGGCGGTGGTGAGTGCGATGCCGCTGCGAAGGCGCACACGCTTCGGAGTTGGTGTGCTCACAGGGTGTTCCTTCGAACGAGAGACCCCCGTCGTCGGGGGCGGATGCGCTCGAATCTATGGCTGCACTGTGCGGTTGAACATGGAGTGCCGGAAGCGTTACCGTTTCGTGACCTACCGCGAGCGGGACGACCCGACGTGCCTGCGAGGACCGGCTCGGCGCGCCTGCGGGAACCGGCTCGGTGATCGAACGCGAGCGGGGCGGAGGCTTGCGCCCCCGCCCCGCTCGCGTTCGCTACTCGAGCTGACCGCGCCCCGTGGTGGGACCGGGGGCCGACTCGGCGTAGACGTACGTGCGCTCCGTGAACCCGTCCAGCTCGTAGAGCACGGCGCCGAGGTACTGCTCGTTGGCGCCCAGGCCGCGCCAGCCGGCGTCGACCGTGAAGGTGTCGCCGACCGCGACGGGCTGCGACGACGGGCTCGCGGTGAGCTTGCCCTTGCCGCCGCTCGCGGACAGCGCCGCGTGCTCCAGGATGAACGGCGTCGATGCGCCGCCGTCCACGGAGTACACGTGCACGATCGCGACGTAGTTGCCCGGCTGCGGGTCCTCGAGGAGCACGGCCTCGTCGGCGGACGACGTGCCGCCCACCCATTCCTCCACCGGCTGGCCCGCGCTGTTCAGGCGGTAGACGTAGAGGTCCAGGTCGGCGACGGACTCGTCGCCCGCGAGCGCGAAGTCATGCGCGAGCTCGCCCGGACGGATCGTGACCGGGTAGACGAACTCGTCGTCGGTGACGCCGGTGGCGCGGCCGAGGTCCTGGTAGGCGGCGAAGCCCGCAGCCGCGGTCGTGAGCTCACCGGAGACTCCGGCGATGCCCTCGATCTCGATCGAGCCGACCCGTCCCGAGGCGGTCGCCCACTGCGGCACGTCGAGCGCCAGCGGCCGCACGGCGATCGGCGAGCGCACCGCGCGCGCGTCGTTCGACCACGTCAGGGAGCCCGTCGCCCACACATCCGGGGTGGCCGACGTCACGGTGAAGGTCACCGAGTACGTCTGCGTGTCACCGGCCGCAGCGAAGTCGAGCGTCTGCGGCGACACCTCGACGTCCACGCCTTCGACCCCCTCGACCGACACCGTGTAGCTGCCGGCTTCGTTGGCCGTCAGCGTGCGGGTGACCGTCTGCGATCCCGCGAGCGCGCCGATGCCGATCGACGGGATGTTGAGATCGCTCGGGTCGATCGCCTCACCCGCCCAGGCGTCCGGCAGGCCGTAGCCGAGGCCGCGCAGGTAGCCGTACCAGTCCTCCGTGCCGTTCTCGTAGTACAGCCCGGGGTTCAGGAACGACGGGGAGTCGACGATGCCAGCACCCTGGTTGAACGGGTCGGTCTCGCGGTCGCCGTTCGCCAGCACGGTGTCCTCGGCGCTCGTCATGAGCGCGCTCTTCACCTCTGCGGGCGAGGCGAGCGGGCGCTCCGAGAGGTAGATGGCAGCCAGGCCCGCGATGTGCGGGGCGGCCATCGAGGTGCCCGACAGGAACTCATAGCGGTCGGGACCGCCCGGCGCCTGCCATGCGGCGGCCACGATGCCCACGCCGGGAGCGGCGATGTCGGGTTTGATGACGTCGGATCCGTCGGCGAGCGCGGGGCCGCGCGACGAGAACCCTGCGACGACGGGCGCGGGCGTCGAGACGCCAGAGGTGTTGCCCTGCGTCAGCGTGACCGTCTCGCGAGCCGCCGCAGCCGCCTTCACGGCGGCGAGGTGCTGCGCGTCGACGTGGACCGTCGGGATGGCGTGGTCGTCGAGGTCGATCGACCCCGGCGTCACGTTCACCACGATCGCGCCGACGGCGCCGGCTGCTGCCGCCACCTGCGACTTCTCGACGCGGGCGTTCCCGCCGCGCTCGCAGACCACGATCTGGCCGGCGGCCGCCGCTGCGTCGAGCGAGCCGGGGAGGCAGAGCGCAGCGTTCGCCGCGGTCTGGCCGCTGGCCGGGATGGCGCGAGCCGCCACGAGCGGGCCGGTGACGCCCTCGGCCGGCACCGTGATGGAGCCGCCCGCGATCTTCGAGCCGTCCGCGAAGGTCACGGTCGCCTCGAAGTTCGGGATCGTCGTCGCTGCGACGGTCGTGTACCAGGGGGCGGCGTGGTCGAGCGTCGATGCGCCCGGGCCGGAGTTGCCCGCCGAGGCGGAGACGAAGACGCCAGCAGCGGCCGCGCCGAGGAACGCCACGTCGGTGGCCGCGACGACCGACGTCGCCGCGCCGCCACCGATGGAGTAGTTGATGACGTCGACGCCGTCGACCACGGCCTGGTCGATCGCTGCGACGAGGTCGGTCGAGGAGCAGCCGTCGTCCGTGGTCACAGCCGGGTCAGGACCGGACCAGCACACCTTGTAGGCGGCGATGCGCGCCTCCGGAGCGACGCCCGACATGGTGCCGAGGTCGGCGCCGCCGACCGACGAGATCGCGACGTCCGCGTTGCCCGCGGCCGTGGAGGCCGTGTGCGAGCCGTGCCCGTCGCCGTCCCGCGGCGAGGCGTACTCGCCGGGGACCTGCGTCTCGGTGCCGAGTCGGCTCGCGCCGAAGCCGTCGAGGAAGTAGCGGGCGCCGACGATCTTGGTGGAGCAGTCGTCGGCGGTGAAGCCGGAGCCGGTCTCGCAGACGCCGGTGAAGGTGTTGCCGTCGCCCTTGACGTAGGTGATGGTCTCACCGTCGAGGTACGGCTCGGAGCCCGCCGCGGTGCCGAGCGGCTCGCCTGCGAAGAAGGGGTTCTCAGGGGCGATGCCCGTGTCGAGCACACCGACGACGACGCCTGCGCCCGCCTCGCCCATGCCGCCGGCCTGCTCCCAGAGCGCCTCCAGCTCGAGGTAGTCGTTGGCGGGGGAGCTCGTGATCTGGAGGATCTCGTTCGCCTCGACCGAGCGCACACCGGACTGGCGCGCCAGGTCCTCCGCCTGCTCCCCGGTCAGGTCGGCGACGAAGCCGTTGATCGCCGCGGTCAGGTCGACGTCGATCGTGGCGCCTACGGAGGCGGCGACGTCCTGGTGACGAGCCTCCAAGTGGGCGGTGTAGGCCCGCGATGCGGGCGCGGAGGCATCGAGGCCCTGGCCGCGCTGCGGCGCGGTCGGGGCGAGGCCCCGGATGCCGCCCTCATAGGTGGCGAGGGCGTCCTCGGCGAGGACGACGATGTAGCGCCCGTCCTCATATGCCGTGGTCCCGGACGGCAGGGCCACCGCGTTGGCGGTCGTGGCGCTCAGGACGCTCGCGCTCGCGCCGAGCGCGATCGCCGTCCCGACTGCCACTGCGCGGCGCAAGGCTGTCCGCTTCGTGCTCGGTGAAGTCACGTTCTTCCCTTCAGATGGCTGCCCGATGGGCATGTGGCGTCCATCCTGACTCTGTTCTCGCCCTGCAAACTTGCGTTGACGCAAGCGTTACCGTTTCGTGACCCCCCGAGCACCGGGCACTAGCCTGGTCGGGTGCCGACTCGCATCGTGATCGCGTCCCCGGAGGGACATGCAGGCAAGTCGATCGTCGCGCTGGGGCTCGTCGAGGCCCTCAGTCGCAGGGTCGGGCGCGTCGGCGTCTTCCGCCCGATCGCCCGCTCGGCCGAGGAGCGGGACCTCGTGCTCGAGCTGCTGCTCGCGCACGAAGCCGTCGACCTCGCGTACGACGACGCGATCGGCACGACCTACGCCGCCGTCCACGACGATGCGGAGGCGGCGCTCTCCACGATCGTCGACCGGTACCACCGCATCGACGAGCGCTTCGACGCGATCGTGATCGTCGGCTCCGACTACACCGACGTCGGCAGCCCCACCGAGCTGGGCTTCAACGCCCGGGTCGCCGCCAACCTCGGCGCCTCGGTGCTGCTCGTGCTCGGCGGCCGCGACCCGGAGACCGACGTGCCGCGCACCGCCGACGAGCTGCGTCAGCTGGCCGAGGTGACGACCGCGGAGCTCGCCGCCGCCCACGCATCCATCGCCGCACTTCTCGTCAACCGAGCCGACCCGGAGGCGATCGACGGCATCCCGGCCGCGATCGCGGGGGCGGTGCCCGCGGGGGTGCCGGTGTGGTCGATCCCCGAGGACGCCCTGCTGAGCGCCCCGAGCGTCGGCACGCTGTTCCGCGCGACCGACGCCGAGCTCGTGCGCGGCGACCCCGAGCTGCTGCAGCGTGAGTCGCTCGGCACCGTCGTCGCGGGCATGTCGATGGAGCATGTGCTCGAGCGCCTGATCGAGGGCGGCATCCTCGTGATGCCCGGCGACCGCTCCGACGTCGTCGTCGGCACCCTGCTCGCGCAGCAGTCCGACACCTTCCCGTCGATCGCCGGCATCATCCTCAACGGCGGCTTCGAGCTGCATCCGGCGGTGCAGCGGCTGCTCGACGGCCTCGACCTCGAGCTGCCCATCGGCCGCAACCCGCACGGCACGTACGAGACCGCCAGGCGCATCGCCACCACGCGCGGCTCGCTCATCGACGGCACGCAGCGCAAGCGCGACTCGGCGCTCGCGCTGTTCGACGAGCACGTCGATGCGGATGCGCTGCTCGAGCGGCTGGAGGTCGCCACGAGCGACGTGGTCACGCCGCTCATCTTCGAGCACAGCCTGATCGAGCGGGCGCGCGCGGACGTGCGGCACATCGTGCTGCCCGAGGGCGACGACGACCGCATCCTGCAGGCGGCATCCACCGTGCTCGCCCGCGGCATCGCGCGCCTCACGATCCTCGGGGACGAGACCTCGATCCGTCAGCGCGCGGCCGCGCTCGGGCTCGACATCGCGGAGGCCCGCGTCGTCGCGACGGACGACGCCGAGCTGCGACCCAGGTACGCGGCCGAGTACCAGCGGCTGCGCGCGCACAAGGGTGTGACGATCGAGCAGGCGATGGAGCGGCTGCTCGACGTCTCCTACTTCGGCACGCTCATGGTGCACACGGGCGATGCGGACGGCATGGTCTCGGGCGCCGCCCACACCACCGCGCACACGATCAAGCCGTCGTTCGAGACCATCAAGACGAAGCCGGGCGTCTCGGTCGTCTCGAGCGTGTTCCTGATGGCGCTCGCGGACCGGGTGCTCGTCTACGGCGACTGCGCGGTCATCCCGGAGCCGACGGTCGAGGAGCTCGCCGACATCGCCATCTCGTCGGCGCAGACCGCGCGGGACTTCGGCATCGAGCCGCGCGTCGCGATGCTCTCCTACTCCACGGGCGAGTCCGGCACCGGCGCGGAGGTCGACCGCGTGCGGGCGGCGACCGCGCTCGTGCGCGAGCGGGCGCCGGAGCTGCTGGTCGAGGGGCCGCTGCAGTACGACGCGGCGGCGGATGCGGCGGTAGCGCAGAAGAAGATGCCCGACTCGGAGGTGGCCGGCCGGGCGACGGTCTTCGTCTTCCCGGACCTCAACACCGGCAACAACACCTACAAGGCGGTGCAGCGCTCCGCGGGGGCGCTCGCGATCGGTCCGGTGCTGCAGGGGCTGAACAAGCCGGTCAACGACCTCTCGCGCGGCGCGCTCGTGAGCGACATCGTCAACACGATCGCGATCACCGCGATCCAGGCGCAGGCCGAGTCGGCGCCCGCGGAGCGGAGGCTCGCGTGACGCGCTCGGTCTTCGTCATCAACGCGGGCTCGTCGAGCCTCAAGTACCAGCTCGTCGACGTCGACTCCGGGGCGGCGCTCGCGGGCGGCCTCATCGAGCGCATCGGTGAGACGACCGGCGAGGCGAAGCACGGGGCGCCGGGCATCGAGACGGTGGTCGAGCGCCGCGTCATCGCCGACCACGAGCACGCCTTCGGCTGGGTGCTGCGGCAGTTCGACGCGCACGGCCCGTCGCTCGACGGCGCCCAGCTGCTCGGCATCGGGCACCGGGTCGTGCAGGGCGGTGCGCGCTTCGACCGCGCCGTGCGCATCGACGAGGACGTGCAGCAGCAGATCGCCGACCTCGCCCCGCTCGCCCCGCTGCACAACCCCGCCAACCTGCAGGGCATCCGCTCGGCCAGGGCGACGTTCCCCGGCTACCCGCACGTCGCCGTCTTCGACACCGCGTTCCACCTGACGATCCCGCCGGCCGCGCACCGCTACGCGATCGAGGCGCGGGTGGCCGCCGAGCACCGCATCCGCAAGTACGGCTTCCACGGCACGAGCCACCAGTTCGTCTCGCGCCGCATGGCGGAGCTGCTGGGCCGCCCGCTCGAGGACGTCAACACGATCGTGCTGCACCTCGGCAACGGCGCCTCGGCGACGGCCGTGCGGGGCGGTCGCAGCGTCGAGACCTCGATGGGCATGACGCCGCTCGCGGGCCTCGTGATGGGCACGCGCTCCGGCGACATCGATCCCGGCGTCATCTTCCACCTGCACCGCGTGGCGGGGCTGTCGGTCGACGACATCGACACGCTGCTCAACAAGCGGTCGGGGCTGCTCGGCATGACCGGCACGGGCGACATGCGCGACGTGCTGCAGGCGGCGGATGCCGGCATCGACCGGGCGGTCGAGGCGCTCGAGATCGTCGGTCACCGGCTGCGGGGCACGGTGGGGTCGTACCTCGCGCACCTCGGGCGGACCGACGCGATCGCCTTCACCGCCGGCATCGGCGAGAACGCGGCTCGGGTCCGCGAGATCGCGCTCGAGGGGCTCGGGGGGCTCGGCATCGTGCTCGACCCCGAGCGGAACGCCGGCCGCGGCGAGCGGCGCATCTCGGCCGACGGCTCAGCGATCGAGGTGTGGGTCGTGCCCACGAACGAGGAGCTCGAGATCGCCAGGCAGGTCGCCGACCTGGTCGGCTGACCGGGTCACTCGGCGAGCTCGCCGATCGCGAACTGGCTCAGCTGCTCCGCAGGCTCCGCAGGCTCCGCCTGCCCCGTGTGCTGCGCGCCGAACTCGTCGGACGCATCCGTGCCGCAGATGCCCAGGATGCGGTCGGGTCCGCCCGGGTGCTGCGTCACCCACGGGGTGAGGTCGTAGACCGTGCCCTCGATCGCCGCCCAGCAGGAGGCGGAGTCGTCGTGCTGCGCGACCTCCGCGATCGAGATCCCGCTGGCGCCGTCGGTGACATCCGACGCGGCCCCGGTGGCCGCCGGCGACGAGGACGCGGTCGGCGCGGCGCCGGCCACGGCGTCGGGCACGAGGTCGCCCCACACCGCCGTCGCGCCGGTGTGGCCGGTCAGCACCGTCACGATGAGCGCTGCGGCCGCGAGGGTGGCGAGCAGGATGCCGACGATCAGCCCGACGACCCCCGTCGCGCGGCGCTGCTTGAGGTGCCTCCGCTGCCACAGCCACCAGGCGAGCGTGGCGGCGAAGAGGATCCACGCGACGCCCACGAGCCAGTTGCCGAGCTCCTGGTGCTGGCCGGGATCGCCCACGCGCTGCGCGAGCGCCTCGCCCGAGAGCTTCGCGGCCAGCGACCCGACCGCGGCGATCCCCAGCACGGCCACGACCGGCCAGGCGAGCGCGGCGCGCCAGCGGGGCACGAGCAGCAGGAGCAGCACGGCGAGCGCCCCGAGCGGCAGCAGCACGACCGGCACGTGCACCGCGAGCGGGTGCAGCGGGAGGCCGAACTGCACGTCGAAGGGGTTGCCGGAGACGGCCAGCGGAAGCATGCGCCAACGCTACTGGGGGCCGGCTTCGCGCGACCGCCGTGCGTTCGGTACGATGTGTGCGGCTCCCCGCGTGGCGCCATCCAGGCCAAATCCCCCAGGTCGGAGACGAAGCAAGGGCAACCGGGCTCTGGCGGGTGCGCGGGGAGTCCTTCATGCTCCGGCCCCGACGATGGTCGCCATGGGCTTGCGCCGCGACGCGATGCGTCGCGGGTGCGCGGGGAGTCCTTCATGTCTGCAGCCGGTGTGCGGATGCGTCGGCGCGCGTCACCGGCGGGAAGTAGCCTGGGCGCATGGTCGCAGCCCTCTACCGTCGCTATC
>JBAZPY010000017.1:0-10991 GCA_041645515.1 Agrococcus sp. | reverse complement strand
CATCCCGGGGACCCTGCCGCTCGGCACCTCCGCTGGCGGCGGGGAGTCGAGGCCCACCTGCTCCGCGTGCGACTGCTGCGGGCGCGCGGCGCCGACGACCCCGGAGCTGATCCGCGCGCCGGGCCGGTAGGCCTGCGCGAGGCTGTCGGCCGGGGTGGCGAGCGAGGGCAGCTGCGACTTCGCGGTCTCGGGCGCGGCCGAGACGGTCTTGCGCGCGATGCGCATCCTCTTGTCGTGGTAGGGGTCGAGGCCGTGGTCGACGTCGACGAACCAGGTGCCGCCGACCTTGTCGAGCCAGCCGCGACCGCGCTTCTCCCGGTCGAGCAGCGGCGAGATGAGGAACAGCACCGGCCCGATGACCGGCACGAGGAAGATCGCCCACAGCACGAGCGCCCGCAGCAGGGCTCGGCCGATGCCCGGCCGCTCGAGCGTTGCGACGTCGACGCTGCGGATGCCGGTGAGCGCCTTGCCGAGCGTCACGCCCTTGCGGCCGTGCAGCACGATCTGGACGACCACGAAGGCCGTCGTCAGCACGGCGGATGCGGCGGTCGCGACGACCATCCACACCAGGTCCGGGTGGTTCGCGAGCCCGTACGGCTGCAGGGATCCCGCCGCCACCTTCAGCAGGGTCGGGAGCGCGACGATCCAGTAGGGCAGCTGCAGCAGGCCGTAGACGGCGAACTCGATGATCGAGGCGAGCGCGCGACGGCCGAGCGGCGCGGGCTTCAGCCCCAGCGCCGCCGCGTAGGCGGGGTCGGGTCGACCGTCGTCGTCGAGCCCTTCGACCACCTTCCGGCTGTCCTCGATCTCCCAGATCATCGGCGTCTCCGCTCTCTCCTCCGTCGGGCGAACGACCGCAGCGACAGCCGGCCGAGCATGCGCGTGCGCGCCGATGCCTCCGAGCGCATGCCCTCAAGGCTGCGCTCGACGTCGAGCCAGAAGGCGTCGACCTCGCCCCGGTCGGGCTCGCCGGGGCCGAAGACGCCCTCGTCGACGAACTCGCCGATCTCGGTCGCTCTCGATCGAGGGTAGCGACCCTCCACCACGGCGGCGACCTCGCGGCGGGTGACGCCGGCGGGCACGGGCAGGCCGAGGTCGACGGCCTCGTCGACGACCTCGTGCCAGCCGCCGGCCAGCCGGTCGCTCTCGCGCTCGGCGCGGCGGCGGCGCTTGCGGCGGGCGGCCTTCAGCGCGCCGACCACGAGGAACGGCAGCAGCAGGAGCACCAGCAGCAGGATCGTCCCGCCCGCGACCCACAGCCACAGGGTCCAGGAGGTGTCCTCGAGCTCCTCGTCCTCCTCCTGCCCCTCCTCGGCGACCGTGTCGGGCGACATCTCGGCCGGCTCCTCCGGCGGCTGCGGCGGCTGCAGCACCTGCGGCTTCGGCTCGGGCTGCGGCTCGGGCTCCGGCTGGATGTTGTCGTTGTCCTCCGGCGGGGTCGCGTCGAAGCGCACCCAGCCCAGTCCCTCGAACGGCACCTCCACCCACGCGTGCATGTCGCCGCCGGTGAGCTCGACCGGCTGGTCACCGCCGGGGAAGCCGTCGTCGGGGTAGAGCCCCATGACGACGCGCGACGGCACGTTGATGCGCGAGAGCGCGAGCGCGAACGCGACCGCATACTGCTCGTCGTCGCCGACGAGCACCTCCTGCTCGAACATCGACTGCACGCGGGATGCGCCGTGGCCCGCAAGCGACGGGATGGTGTCGTCCTCGAGGCCGTGGCTGAAGCTGCCGGCCTGCATGAGCCGCTGCATCGCCTGGATGTTCTCGAGCTGGGTGCGTCCGTTGACGCCGTGCTGCACGACCCATGCCTGCAGCAGGTCGGGCACGATCGCGGGCTCCGGCACCTGCACGTCCGTGACCGTGGCACGCTCGAGCTCGTCGGGCGAGGGCTGCGCCGGCACGATGGCGTCGAGCTCGTACGCGTCGCCCGCGCCCAGCCCGTCGAGCGCGATGGCGGTGCCGGTCTGCCCGTTGTAGTGGAGGGATCCCTGCAGCTCGTCGGCGCGGGGGCCCTCGAAGCGCAGCGACTGCAGGAAGCCGACATCCGGCACCCAGATGCCCGAGTAGTCCTGCACCTCGACGCGCACGGTGGCAGGAGCCCCGGACTGCTGCACGAGCACCTCATCGCCGATGCGCGCGAACGAGCCGGAGCCGCTCGACTGCTGCGCGCCGGCGACGGCGTAGACGGTGCCGTCGTAGTGGTCGAACGTCGCGAGGCGGAGCCGGCCGTCCTCCGGCATGCCGCTGACGGTCAGGAGCGTCTCGTCCTCGAAGCTCTTGAGCCAGTTGCGGTAGCCGGCGAGCGGGCTCGGGTACTCCGCGAGCTCGATGGGAGGCTCGACGACGTCGCGGAGGACAGCGCGATCCTCGGGCTGGATGGGGATGCTCACGAGACCGGCGACGAGCAGCGAACCGGCGATCATCGCGACGGCGCCTCGCGCGCGCTCGCGCCGACCGCGCCCGCGATGGCGTGTGTCGTTCGTGACCTCGACCTCGTCGTTCAGGCCCGTGCGCCAGCTCGCGCGCCGCCACGCGCACCACGCGACGACGACGCCGGCGACAGCCAAGCCCAGCACGATGGGCCAGGAGGCGATCTTGGTGCCGAACGCGATGCCGACGACGAGCGCCACCACGCCGGGCAGCATCGCGAACGGCGCGCCGCGTCGGAGTCGCAGCGCCAGCACCGTCGCGACGCTCGAGCACAGCAGCATGGTGAGGAACGGCACGACCAGCAGGCTCGGGAAGCCCTCGGCGGGCGGCTCTGCGGTCAGCAGGCCCTTCCAGGAGTAGACGACGCCCAGCAGCAGCTCGCGCCACGCCTCGAGCGTGGGGATCACGCCGGCGATCGTCGAGCGGGGCACCGCGAGCGCGGGACCGAAGAGCACGAGCGCGACCACGATGCCCGCGGCGGTCATGAGCCAGCCGCGGAGCGGGCGCAGCGACGTGGCGACGCCGACGGCGATCCCCAGGACCGTGGCGCCGAGCCCGGCGACGAGGTAGGCGGTGCCGCCGAAGACCGGTCCGAAGGATCCGGTCGCGGCGAGCATGACGACGAGGACTGCGGCGCAGTCGACGGCCGCCTGCCGGCGCGTGCGGGGCAGCAGCCGGTCGTGCGTCGAGGGGTCGCTCACTGCAGCGTCACCCCTCGCATGATGCGCGGCAGGTCGCTGACGGAGCCGAGGGTCGCGAGCGCGACGTCGCCGATCGGCTGCAGCCTCGGCTTGGCCCCCTTCACCACGGTGAGGACGATGACGCGCGCCTGCGTCGGCAGCAGCGTCCGCGCACGGCGCGCGAGCGCCGCGTCGACGGTCGCGCCGGCGTGCAGCATGATCACGGACGCGCCGGCGTGCTCGCGTGCGATCGTCGCCGAGAGGTCGAGGAAGCGGTCATGCCGCGGCGACCACTCCACGCCGGAGAGGGCGTCGAGCAGCCGCTTGCCGGTCATCGCGGGCAGGGTGCCGCGCGAGGTCTGCACGACGACGTCCATCTCGTCGCGCACCGCCTGGATGCCGAGCGAGCCGAGGATCGAGATCGCGGTCTCGAACTCGAGCGGGTCGGCGTAGTCGTCGATCGAGGTCGACAGGCCGAGCGCGAGCACGCTGCGCCGGGTCTGCTCGAACTGGCGCACCATGAGCTGACCGGTACGCGCGGACGACTTCCAGTGGATGTAGCGGCGGTCGTCGCCGGCCACGTAGTCGCGGAGCGCGTGGAACGCGATGTCGCTGTTCGTCAGGTCGCGGGTGGTGATGCCCTCGAGGTCGCGGATGAGTCCCGGCGCCGTCTCGTCGAGCTGCACCGTCTTCGGGTGCACGTAGAGCTCGACCGGATCGGTCCACTTGACCTGGCGGCGCAGCAGGCCGACGGGGTCGCCGCGCACGGAGCGCACCGGCCCGACCTGGAGGATCGTGCGCCGGCTCGTGGGGATCGCGAAGACGTCCTCGTGCACGTCGCCAGGACGCATCCGCGGCAGGTGGAAGGAGGCGAGCGCGCGGCCGACCGGCACCTCGATGGTGGCGGGCAGCAGCGGCTTCTGCGAGGCGGCGTGGATCTCGATGCGCCCGAGGGCGCGCTCGCCCACCACGACCCGCGTGTAGGCGAGGTCGAGCTCGATCCGGTAGCGGTTGCGGCCGATGATGAAGGCGATCGCGGCCAGCAGCAGCAGCGCGCCGGCGATGCCGATGACGATGAGCTCCTTCCAGCCGAGCGCGATGCCGGCGGTGAGCATCACGACCGTGCCGACGAGCACCGCCCAGCCGAAGCCGGTGATCGGCTCGAGCGCCGGCCACACGACGCGGCGCAGCCACGCCGCGACCCGCTTCGCGCCGTCGGTGACGACCGACTCCTCGCCGACGATCCGCTCCCGCGCGCGCTGGAGCGGCGTGCGGTCGCGCTCGACGGCGCGACGGAGCCGCGTCGTCTCGGCCGCCGGGCCGGTGGACGAGCCGGTCGTGCCGGTGTCGGTGTCAGATGCGGGAGTGGGGGTCGCCCGCGTGGGCGCCTGCGTCATGCAGCGTGCTGCCGGTCCTGCGGCGCCGAGACGTCGGCGAGCGCGCGGTCGATGATGCGGTCGCCGGTGACGCCCGAGAACTCCGCCTCCGGGTCGAGGACGATGCGGTGCGCCCACACGGCCTGCGCGAGCTCCTTGACGTCGTCGGGCAGCACGAACGCGCGGCCCTTGCTGGCCGCGAGCACCTTGACGGCCCGCACGAGCGCCATCGCACCGCGCACCGACACCCCGAGCCGGGTGTCCTTCGAGTCGCGCGTGTGCTCGGCGAGCTGCGCGACGTAGTCGAGCACCGCGTCGTCGACGTGCACGGTCGCGGCGAGGTCGATCATCTCGGCGATCGCGCCGGTGGTGATGACGGGCTGCACCGTCGATGAGGCGTTGCGGTTGGCGGAGCCCGCGAGGATGCGGACCGTCTGCTCGCGGCCGGGGTAGCCGATCGACGTCTTCATCAGGAAGCGGTCGAGCTGCGCCTCCGGCAGGCGGTAGGTGCCCGCCTGCTCGATCGGGTTCTGGGTGGCGATCACCATGAACGGCCGGCCGACGCTGTAGGGCGTGCCGTCGACCGTGACGCGCCCCTCCTCCATCACCTCGAGCAGCGCGGACTGCGTCTTGGGGCTGGCGCGGTTGATCTCGTCGGCGAGCACGATCGAGGCGAAGATCGGTCCCTTGTGGAACTCGAACTCGCCGGTCTTCTGGTCGTAGACGGTGACGCCGGTGACGTCGGAGGGCAGCAGGTCGGGCGTGAACTGGATGCGGTGGTTCGTGCCCTGCACCGTCGCGCCCATCGACTTCGCCAGCTGCGTCTTGCCCGTGCCGGGTGCGTCCTCGAGCAGCAGGTGTCCCTCCGCGAGCATCGCGGTGAACGCCAGGCGGATCACCTCGTCCTTGCCGAGCACGACGGTGCCGACGTTGTCGACCAGCCGTGTGAACGTCTCGGCGAACCAGGCTGCCTGCTCGCGGGTCATGGTGGTGCTCATGCGCGGTCCTTTCGCTGATGCTGGCGGATGCGCGTCATGGCCAACGCACATTCGGAGTCCGGAGGCTGCCGTGGGCGATGCCGTCGGGCCCGCCCCAGACGTACATGTAGGCCTGACCGGCGTACCCGGAGTAGCAGAGGCGCTCCCCGTTCGGCTCGTACTGCGTCGACCCGCTCAGGCCGCCGATCGAGACGCTGCCGCTCTCGAAGGCGTTGCCGTCGCCGTTCGCAGAGCCGGTGTTGTGGCACGCGAACTGGTAAGTGCCAGGCCGCAGGTCGTTCCAGCCCAGCTGGTAGAAGCGGCACGTCTCGCCGTTGGCTCCGGTGCACGCGTTCGCCCCGCCGGCGTAGGCGACGTCGCCCTTCGACAGCGTGATGGACGGGCTCAGGCGTCGTTCGGCGGTCGCCTCGGCGGTCGCCGTCGTCGTCTGGGCGCCGTGGCCCGCCTCGGCCGCGCCGGTGGTCGACTCGACCGTGATCCGCACGGTCTGCCCGCCGCCGGCGGCGACGCTGATGCTGTCGCTGTTCGAGACGCTCTGCCAGTTGCCGTTGCCGACCCGGATCCGCGTCGAGATGTCGCGGCCGTTGCGCGCCGGCGCCGCCCACGTGAACGTGACCTGCTCGACCTGGCCGGTGCCGCTGGCCGTGGGGGCGCCGATGGCGCCGTAGGGGCGCGCCTGGTTGCCGGCCGGCGTCCACCCGCTCGAGTACTCGACGCCGTCGACGACCGCGAACGCGCGCACCTCGAACGTGTACGGCCCGCCGTTGTTGTTCATGCCGGCGTACGTGCCGCCCGGCCCGAAGCGCTGGGCGCCGTTGCCGCCGCCCCTCGTCTCGAAGGCCACCTCGTTGGCGCGGAGGCCGTTCGTGTCGCCGGGTGTCCAGGAGACGACGGAGCTGGCATCGCCGTCCGTCGCGCTGACCCCTCGCGGCGCGGCCGGCGCCGTGAAGACGCGCACGGGGGCAGAGGGCGCGGACGGCTGGCTCGTGCCCGCGTCGTTCGTCGCCGTGACGGTGAACGTGACGTCCTCACCGGTCGCGGCGAACGTGAAGCTCGCGCTCGTGCCGGTCGCCGCCGCGGGCGGCGCACCGTTCGAGGGCGTCACCGTGTAGCCGGTGATCGGGGCGCCGTTCGCGTCGGGCGCCGTCCAGGTCACCCGCATCTGCACCTCGCCGGGGATGTCCCGGTCGGGCGTGGCGCTGACGCCCTGCACCTGCATGGGGGGCCCGGCCGGCGTGACCGACTGGGAGTACGCGGAGAAGTCGCTCGGCTCGTCGGCGAGGTTCACCGCCTGGATGCGGAACGTGTAGGCCGTGCCGTTCAGCAGCCCCGTCCAGGTGTGGCTCGTGCCGGCGGCCTGCTGCTGCACGACGCCGCCGGGCGCGGGCGGGGAGATCTCGACGACGTAGCCCTGGATGGGCGAGCCGCGGTTCGCGGGCGGCTGCCACGACAGCAGCACCTGCGTGTCGCCGCGGGTGACGGCGGGCGGGGCCGGCTGCTCGGGTCGCACGTCGGGGCGAGCCTCGTTCGATGCCGCGGACGGGTCGGAGTCGCCCACGTCGTTCTGCGCGATCACCTGGAACAGGTAGGTCGTGTTGTTGACGAGCCCGGTGATCGTGCAGGTGGTCGACGGGCACGGGAAGCTGACGGCGCCGTCGGTGGACTGCACGATGTAGCCGGTGATGGGTGCGCCGTTCGCCGAGGGCGGCGCCCACGTCAGGGTGACCTGGGAGTCGCCGACCGCGTCGACGTTGGGGCGCGGCGGCGCCTCCGGGCGCGCCTTGACGTTGAGCGTCAGGGTGCCGCTCACCTGCCGCTCGATCCGCTCGGTGGCGTCCTGCACCGTGTACCGCACGGTCAGCACGCCGGAGAAGTCGGTCCCCGGGGTGACGGTCACCTCGCGGTCCGTGTTCGAGACGTCGCCCACGCCGCCGACGACCTCGGCGGAGACCATGCGGAGCGGGACCCCGTCGTCCTGGAAGGGGTTGAAGTCGTCGCTGACGACGTCGACGGTCGTGGCGACGCTCGCCGTCGCCTCGCCGGTGTTCGGCCTCGCCTGCGCCAGCGGCCGGTTGCTCGCCACGACCTCGACGATCACCGTGCCGGGCGTCTCGTTGCCGTGGGGGTCGATCACGGCGATCTGGAACGCGCCGGACGTGCCCGGCGCGGCGGTCGCGGCGGCGGTCGCGATGAAGACGCCGTCGGCGATGCGGGTCTCCACCTCAGCCATCGAGCCGCCGCGGTCGTCGAACCGCATCGCATCCATGTCGCCCGGGTCCGGGTCCACGGTGGCGCCGCGCAGGTCGAAGGAGGTCTCCCCCTCCCCCGCCTCGGCTCGCACGACGGCGCCCGCGAACGTCGGCGCGATGACGCTCGACGGCAGCACGTCGATCGGGATGGTGAGGGTCGCCACGTTGCCGTTGTCGGGGCCGGTCCCGTCGGTCACCTCGAACGTGATCGATGCGGGGCCGGTGTAGCCGGCCAGCGACTGGAACCGCAGCACGTCGTTGCCGACGATCAGCCCGCTGCCGTCGTCGTTCACGGCGGTCACCTTCTCGCCCGTGGTGATGCGCGGCGCGTTCGTCGTCGAGACGGTCACGTAGTCGCGCAGCGGGATCTCCTGGGCGATGCCGGAGCGGACCTGGAGCGGCTCGGTCGAGGTCAGGAACGGCGCCCGGTCGCGCACGGGCGGCACCGAGACGAACGCCTCCGCCGTCAGCCCGTCGAGGTCGGTCGCGCGGTAGGTGACGACCTGGAAGGCATCGCTCGGCGTGACCTGGATGGTGTCGCCGACGACCCGTCCAGGGCCGGTGACGACCGAGAGCTGCAGGTCGCTGGGGTCGCCGTCGGCGTCGAGGTCGTTCTCGAGCACCGGCACGTCGAGCGGCACGTCGACCTCGAGCTCGTCGCGCGGCAGCGGGTCGTCGCGGGCGACGGGCGCCTGCAGCGGCGCGTCCTCCGCGACGGTCAGCATCACGGTGCCGGTGGTCGCGGCGCCGCGGGCGTCGACGACGCCGTAGGTGAACTGGTGATCGCCGGGCTCGGACGGCGACCGCAGGTCGACGGTGCTGCGCTCGGCGTTGACGACGGCGCCCTCGAGCTCGTCGGGCAGCTCGAGCCGGTCGGACTGCAGGGTGAGCGCGTCCTGATCGGGATCCGAGTCGTTCTCGAGCACCGCGATCGCGACGGCGCGGTCGGGCCGGACGGTCACGATGTCGGTCTGCGCGAACGGAGTCTGGTTGACATCCGCCGCCTGCGCGATGCCGATCACGACGGTGGCCGTGCCGTCGGCGCCCCAGCGATCGCGCACGCGGTACGTGAACTCGACCGTGCCGGCGCTGTCGGGGAACGCCTCGAAGTCGAAGTAGTCGGGGCCGACGGTCGTCAGGACGCGGCCGCCCTCCGGGGCGGTGTCGTAGCCGACGAGCTCGACGCCGTCGCCGTCGGGATCGATGCCGTCGAGCGGGATCGGGATGCGCACGGTCGAGCCGGCGAGCACGCGCGACGTGACCGTCTCGGGCGACGGCGGCGTGTTCTGCTCCGCCTCGCGGGGCACGATCGTGACCGCCACGGTCGCGGAGTCGCGGTTGCCGAAGCCGTCGGCGATCTCGTAGGTGACAGTCGCGCGCGTCGGGGCCGCCTCGAGCGCGTGCACGCGCAGCCTGCCCTCCGAGAGGAACGCGACGCCCTCCTCCTCCGAGGCGAAGCTGGTCTCGACGATGCGCGACAGCTCGAACGGGGTGCCGTCGGGCGAGAAGTCGTTGGCCGTCACCTCGACGGTCGCGTAGTCGCCCGCCCGCACGGTCGCCTGGTCGTCCACCGCCTTCGGGGGCCGCGGCTGCGTGGGCGGCGCCACCGGGATCACCTCGACCGTGCCGGTCTCGGAGAAGCGCCCGTTCGAGACGGTGTACGTGAACCGGAAGGGCGCCTCGAGCCGGTTGTCGACGATGCTGACGACCCGGCGGTCGCGCAGCTCGACCGTGATGGGTGCTGCGCTCTCGATCGTGAACTGCTGCACGACCAGCACGCCCCCGGCGGGGTCGACGTCGTTCGCGAGCAGGTCGACGAGCGCCGTCCCCTGCCGCGGCAGCAGTGCCGTGTCGCGCACGGCCACGGGGCGTGCCTCGTCGTCGGGCGCGCGGATGTCGACGCGGATGCGGCCGGTGCTCGAGAGCGCACCGTCCGCGACCAGGTAGGTCAGGTAGTGGCTGCCGACGGGGCCGCCGGTGACGCGCACGGTGCCGGCGTCGAGGTCGACGGTCGTCTCGAGGCCGGGGCTCGGCTCCACCGACGCGAGCCGCAGCGGCCGGCCGGACGGCGAGAAGTCGTTGAGGAGCGGGCGGGCCGTCACCTCCCTGCCCTCGATGGTCGAGATGAAGTCGGCGTTCGCGAGCGGCGGCGCGTCGCCGCGCTCGCGCACGTCCACGAGGATCTCGGCGGTGGTCTCCGCCCTGCCATCCGACACGGTGACGACGACCGTCTGGATGCCGACCTCGCCGGTGGCCGTGTAGATGAGCCGGCCGGACGGATCCGTCTGGATCGTGTCGCCGGAGTCGGTCGTCGCGCCGCGCAGGTACATGTCGTCGCCGTCGGGGTCGACCCACTCGCTCAGCACCTGGTACTCGTACTCCCCGCCCTGCTCGACCGCGAACGCCTGCTCGCGCATCGGCTGGGGCACCGAGTTCTCGTCCTCGCCGCGCACGCGCACCGTGACGCGGGCGTCCGCCTCGCCGCCGCGCCCGTCCGTCACGCGGTAGTCGAGCGTGAACGAGCCCTGCGCCGCATCCGGGGAGAGCTCGACCTGCAGCCGCGAGTCGTTGGCGACGGGGGCCGCCTGCACGCCCTGCGGCAGATCGCCGAGCACCCGCGCGGTCAGCACGTCGCCGTCCGGGTCGGAGTCGTTCCACAGCACCGGCAGGAGCGTGGAGCGGCCCGCGCGGGCGCCGAAGTCGTCGTCGTTCGCGACCGGCGGCGTGTTCTCCTCGTTGATGGGCGGCGGCTGGTTCGTGAGCAGGTCCTCGGTGGACTCGGAGTCCTCCTCGTCGCTCTGCTCCTCGGACTGCGGCGGCACGAGGTCGTCCCAGTTGTCGACGAGCACGAGCGTGTCGGCGAGCAGCCAGGAGGCGCCCTGCACGTACTGGTTGAGCACCACCTGGTCGCGGTTGATGCGGAAGACGGCGGGCGAGCCGTCGATGCCGTCGACCGGCTGGTCGAGGTCGCGGGCGTCGTCGGCGCAGTCGCGCAGCAGCTGCGTGCTGGCCGGCCACACCGCGTAGACGCAGCCGCCGAGCTGCACGGGCCGGACGGCGTCGCCGCCGCCCTGCCGCTCCTGGACCTCGGCGTCGCCGCCCCCGAGCGGCTGGCGGATGAGCGAGGTGGGCGTGGCGAGGACGACGCGGTCGGAGGCGTCCCCGGCCAGCTGCACCGCCGCATCCGCCGGCACCTCGACCGCGCCGCCCGGCACGAGCAGGGTCGACGAGCCCGGGTCGTGCACGACTGCCTGC
>JBAZPY010000016.1:0-11149 GCA_041645515.1 Agrococcus sp. | reverse complement strand
GGGCACGGCGTCCGCGATGCAGGGCTTCGACGGCGCAGCCGTCTGGCGCGTGCCCGTGCTCGTCGCGACCGTGCTCGCGCTGCTGCTCGGCGTGCTCGTGCTCGCGCTCGGACGCCGAGCCGACCCGGAGCGGGCGGCGCAGGACGCCGCCCGCTCGGCCCACGACGACGACGCGCTGCGGACCGCGCTGAGCCACGTGCCCCACGACGAGCTCGTGCAGATCCGAGCGGACCGGACGCGGCGATCGCGCTGCTCGTGGAGCGCGGGCGGCTCCCCGCCGACGTCGGCGAGCGGGCTCGCCGGGCCGAGCTCGGCAGCCTCCACCGACTCGACGCAGAGCTCAAGGACGCGCGATGAGCGAGGACCAGCGCGGCCTGCGCGCAGCGCTCGGGCTCGCGCCCGACCCCGACTTCGACCTGCGGCTCCCGCCCGGGTGGGCGCGGCAGGCGCCCGACGCCGAGACGCAGGAGCGGATGCTCGCCGGCGTGAGGTCGCGCATGATGCAAGCCCACCGGCCGGACCTCTTCGCGCGGGCGCAGTCGATGCTCTCCGACTCGTTCGGGACCATGCGCCGCGGCGACGTCGTCGCCTGCTTCACAGCGTCGGCGCAGGCCGACGACACCCTCTGGCTCCCCGCGTCGATGCTGGCGTCGGTGCGTCGCGCGCAACCCGGCGCGACGCTGGACGACGTGGTCCGGCACGCCATCCGCAGCCACGGCGCCACCGCGCTCGACGACACGAAGCGCATCGTGCGATTCGAGCGCGACGAGCTGCAGAGCGTCGGCGACGAGCGGGCCCGCGTGCTGACGGTCGTCTACCTGACCCCGGTGCCCGGCACTCACCGCCGCCGCGCCCTGCAGCTCACGGCCACGATCAGCCGGCCGGTCGACATGGATGCCGATGACCCGATCATCGACGGGCAGCGGCTGCTCTTCGACGCGTGCGTCCTCACGTTGCGCTGGCTGCGCCCCCGATGACCACGCATGACATCCGATCCGTGCGCATCGACGCGCGGTGGACGAGGGAGGACGCATGAGCGTCGATCGAGCGAGCGCCGCGGTCCGGCAGGCCCGCGAGGACGACTTCTCCGACGGGTTGCGGCTCAGCTCGCTCGAGATGCAGCAGGCGGCCGATGCGCCCGGCGTGCGGTTCGGCGGCACCGGCACCGCGCTCCTCACGCTCGCCATGGGCGTCGCGCTCGTCGCGCCGCTCGGCGGGGTGCTCGCGCCGCTCGGCGCCTCGGGGGCCGACGTCTTCTCCGGCACCGGCCGGCTCGCGCCCGACCAGGAGCGCATCATCGTGCTGACGTGCGTCTGGGTCGCCGCGATCGGGCAGCTCTGGAGCCTGCTCGCCTGGTGGCGCATGGACCGTCCGCCCAGCGGCTGGGCCGTGGCGGCCGCCGCGCTCGCGGTCGTGGCGTCCGTGGGCGCGGCGCTCTACCACATGGCTCGCACGCCCGACCCCTTCCCCCTCCTGGTGCCCATCGCGCTGACCGGCCTGCTCGGCCTCGCCGTGCTCGTCGCGCGCCTCGCGATGTCGCGCCGCGAGACGGCGGCCGACGTGCGGCGCGGCGAGGTCGCCGAGCAGCTGCGCGCCCTGCCGAGCGAGCAGCAGCACGCCCTGCTCGCCGAGCGCCGCGAGATCCTCGCGGCGCTGCTGGATCGCGGACTCACCGACGACGAGCTCGCGCAGCGCGCCGCCGCGGCGCCGCTCGGCGAGTGGTGGCGGATCGACCGGGAGCGGCTCTGACCGCGGAGGCGCGCGCCGGCGCTTGACCGTGCATGCAGGGTGGCCCTATCCTTGATCGGGTGTGCGCACACGCGCGCCCTGCGTCATGCGCGGGGCTCGGGCGGGCTGCACTTGGGCCGCGGACTCGAGTCTGCGATCCCCCACGGCATATCCACCACCCGCGAGGAGTGCGCGAGAGCGCGCGGTGGATCACCGATGGAGCCGGCTCAGCCGGCGAACCACATCGAAATCGCTGTCACCGTGCAGCAGGAAGAAGCAACGTGCCCACTATCCAGCAGCTGGTCCGCAAGGGTCGGTCGCCGAAGGTCACCAAGACCAAGGCGCCCGCTCTGAAGGCGAACCCCCAGCAGCGCGGCGTCTGCACCCGCGTCTACACCACCACCCCGAAGAAGCCGAACTCGGCGCTCCGCAAGGTCGCCCGCGTGAAGCTCTCGAACGGCACCGAGGTCACCGCCTACATCCCCGGCGAGGGCCACAACCTCCAGGAGCACTCGATGGTGCTCGTGCGCGGCGGTCGTGTGAAGGACCTCCCCGGTGTGCGCTACAAGATCGTGCGCGGCGCGCTCGACACCCAGGCCGTGAAGAACCGCAAGCAGGCTCGCAGCCGCTACGGCGCGAAGATGGAGAAGAAGTAATGCCTCGCAAGGGTCCCGCTCCCAAGCGCCCGGTGGTTGCTGACCCCGTCTACGGCGCACCGATCGTCTCGCAGCTCGTCAACAAGATCCTCCTCGACGGCAAGAAGGGCCTCGCCGAGCGCATCGTCTACGGCGCGCTCGACGGCGTCGGCACCAAGTCCGGTCAGGACGCGGTCGCCGTGCTCAAGAAGGGTCTCGACAACATCCGTCCGACCCTCGAGGTGAAGTCGCGCCGCGTCGGCGGCTCGACCTACCAGGTGCCCGTCGAGGTCAAGCCGCACCGTGCGAACACGCTCGCGCTGCGCTGGCTCGTCTCGTACGCCAAGGCGCGTCGCGAGAAGACCATGACCGAGCGCCTCATGAACGAGATCCTCGACGCATCGAACGGCCTCGGCGCCGCGGTGAAGCGTCGCGAGGACACGCACAAGATGGCCGAGTCGAACAAGGCCTTCGCGCACTACCGCTGGTGACCAGCTGGTGAGGGTCCCGGCCGCGGCCGGGGCCCTCATCCCCGCGACACTCAGACCCCCGCTCCATCCACTCATCGGAGGAACCCTGTGGCACAGGACGTGCTCACCGACCTGAACAAGGTCCGCAACATCGGCATCATGGCCCACATCGATGCCGGCAAGACCACGACGACCGAGCGCATCCTGTTCTACACGGGCGTCAACCACAAGATCGGCGAGACGCACGACGGCGCCTCGACGACCGACTGGATGGAGCAGGAGCAGGAGCGCGGCATCACGATCACGTCTGCCGCCGTGACCTGCTTCTGGGACAACAACCAGATCAACATCATCGACACCCCCGGCCACGTCGACTTCACGGTCGAGGTCGAGCGCTCGCTCCGCGTGCTCGACGGCGCGGTCGCCGTCTTCGACGGCAAGGAGGGCGTCGAGCCCCAGTCCGAGACCGTCTGGCGCCAGGCCGACAAGTACGACGTGCCCCGCATCTGCTTCGTCAACAAGATGGACAAGATGGGTGCCGACTTCTACTTCACGGTCGACACGATCATCAACCGCCTCGGCGCCCGTCCGCTGGTCATCCAGCTGCCGATCGGCTCCGAGAGCGCCTTCGAAGGCGTCGTCGACCTGGTCGAGATGAACGCGAAGACCTGGCGAGGCGACTCCAAGGGTGACGTGAAGATGGGCGCCGAGTACGCCATCGAGGAGATCCCGGCCGACCTCAAGGAGAAGGCCGACGAGTACCGCAAGGCGCTCCTCGAGACCGTCGCCGAGACGGACGACGCCCTCATGGAGAAGTACTTCGAGGGCGAGGAGCTGACGGTCGCCGAGATCAAGGCAGCCATCCGCAAGTTGACCGTCAACTCGGAGATCTACCCCGTGCTCTGCGGCTCGGCGTTCAAGAACCGCGGCGTGCAGCCAATGCTCGACGCGGTCGTGGACTACCTCCCGACGCCGCTGGACGTCCCGGCCATCCCCGGCCACGACATCCGCGACGAGGAGGTCGTGATCGAGCGTCACGCCGACCGCGACGAGCCGTTCGCGGCGCTCGCGTTCAAGGTCGCCGTGCACCCGTTCTTCGGCCGCCTGACCTACGTGCGCGTCTACTCGGGCCACGTGGAGTCCGGCGCCGCCGTCGCGAACTCGACCAAGGGCAAGAAGGAGCGCATCGGGAAGATCTTCCAGATGCACGCCAACAAGGAGAACCCGGTCGAGTCGATGACCGCGGGCCACATCTACGCGGTGATCGGCCTCAAGGACACGACGACCGGTGACACGCTGAGCGACCCGGCCAACCAGGTCGTCCTCGAGTCGATGACGTTCCCCGAGCCCGTCATCGAGGTCGCCATCGAGCCGAAGACGAAGGCTGACCAGGAGAAGCTCTCCCTCGCCATCCAGAAGCTGGCGGAGGAGGACCCGACCTTCCGGACCGAGAACAACCCCGAGACCGGTCAGACGGTCATCAAGGGCATGGGCGAGCTCCACCTCGACATCCTCGTCGACCGCATGAAGCGCGAGTTCAAGGTCGAGGCGAACGTCGGCAAGCCCCAGGTCGCGTACCGCGAGACCATCAAGGGCACGGTCGAGAAGTACGACTACACGCACAAGAAGCAGACCGGTGGCTCCGGCCAGTTCGCCAAGGTGCAGATCAAGCTCGAGCCGATGGACCTGTCGGGCGAGGAGAGCTACGAGTTCGTGAACGCCGTCTCCGGCGGTCGCATCCCTCGCGAGTACATCCCCTCGGTCGACGCGGGCATGCAGGACGCCATGCAGGTCGGCGTGCTGGCAGGCTTCCCGACGGTCGGCGTCAAGGCGACGCTGCTCGACGGCGCCGCGCACGACGTCGACTCCTCGGAGATGGCGTTCAAGATCGCCGGCTCGATGGCGTACAAGGAGGCTGCCCGCAAGGCGCAGCCCGTGCTGCTCGAGCCGCTCATGGCCGTCGAGGTGCGCACGCCCGAGGAGTACATGGGCGACGTCATCGGCGACCTGAACTCGCGTCGCGGGCAGATCCAGTCGATGGAGGACGCCCAGGGCGTGAAGGTCGTCAAGGCCCTCGTGCCGCTGTCGGAGATGTTCGGCTACGTCGGCGACCTGCGGTCGAAGACGTCCGGCCGCGCCGTCTACTCGATGGAGTTCTCGACCTACGCCGAGGTGCCCAGGGCCGTCTCGGACGAGATCGTCCAGAAGAGCAAGGGCGAGTGACCCGCGGGGCGGCCGAGAGGCCGCCCCCGGCACCGCCAACGGCCTCGGTTTCGCCTGAACCCACGGCCGAAGTACGATGAATCACCACCACCCGAACGCTCTGCCGCGACGCGGCGGTGCACTCATGAGAACAGTCCTAGGAGGACACAGTGGCTAAGGCCAAGTTCGAGCGGACCAAGCCGCACGTCAACATCGGAACGATCGGTCACGTCGACCACGGCAAGACGACGCTGTCGGCTGCGATCTCGAAGGTCCTGGCAGACAAGTACCCGTCGGCCACCAACGTGCAGCGCGACTTCGCGTCGATCGACTCCGCTCCCGAGGAGCGCCAGCGCGGCATCACGATCAACATCTCGCACATCGAGTACGAGACGCCGAAGCGCCACTACGCGCACGTCGACGCTCCTGGTCACGCCGACTACATCAAGAACATGATCACGGGTGCTGCGCAGATGGACGGCGCGATCCTCGTGGTCGCCGCCACCGACGGTCCCATGGCGCAGACGCGCGAGCACGTGCTGCTCGCCAAGCAGGTCGGCGTGCCCTACCTGATGGTCGCGCTCAACAAGTCGGACATGGTCGACGACGAGGAGATCCTGGAGCTCGTCGAGCTCGAGGTCCGCGAGCTGCTCTCGAGCCAGGACTTCGACGGCGACAACGCCCCGGTCGTCCGCGTCTCGGCGCTCAAGGCGCTCGAGGGCGACGAGAAGTGGGTCGAGGCGATCGTCGAGCTCATGCAGGCCGCTGACGACAGCATCCCGGACCCGGTCCGCGACCGCGACAAGCCCTTCCTCATGCCGATCGAGGACGTCTTCACCATCACCGGCCGTGGCACGGTCGTGACGGGTCGCGCCGAGCGCGGCACGCTCGCGATCAACTCCGAGGTCGAGATCGTCGGCATCCGCCCGACGCAGAAGACCACGGTCACCGGCATCGAGATGTTCCACAAGCAGCTCGACGAGGCATGGGCCGGCGAGAACTGCGGTCTGCTCCTCCGCGGCACCAAGCGCGAGGACGTCGAGCGCGGCCAGGTCGTCGTGAAGCCGGGCTCGGTCACGCCGCACACGAACTTCGAGGGCACGGCGTACATCCTCGCCAAGGACGAGGGCGGCCGTCACAACCCGTTCTTCACGAACTACCGCCCGCAGTTCTACTTCCGCACCACCGACGTCACCGGCGTCATCTCGCTGCCCGAGGGCACCGAGATGGTCATGCCCGGCGACACCACCGACATGACGGTCGAGCTGATCCAGCCGATCGCCATGGAGGAGGGCCTCGGCTTCGCCATCCGCGAGGGTGGCCGCACCGTGGGCGCCGGCACGGTCACGAAGATCATCAAGTAGTCATCCGACTGCTGCGCGCAGGGGGTCCGGCTTCGGCCGGGCCCCCTTCGTCGTGCGCGCGCTATCGTCGGCGCGTGCAGCGCGACGAGTTCGACCGGTTCACCGACCGGCTCACGGGATGGGCGGCGACGGCGGAGGGCGTGCTCGGCCTCGTGCTGCTGGGCAGCACCGCCGGCACGACCCACCCGCCCGACGGCTGGAGCGACCACGACTTCTACGTCATCGCCGAGCCGGACGCGACGGAGGGGCTGCGGTCCACCACCGCGTGGCTGCCTTCGCGCGCCGCGACCGTCGCGGTGCACGAGCGCGACACCGAGCACGGTGCGTGGGTCGTCTACGACGACGGCCACCTGCTGGAGTACGCCGTCTTCACGCTCGACGAGCTCGCCGGCAGCCGCACCGGCGCGCATCGCGTCGCCGTCGACCGTGCCGGCGACCTGGCCGATCGCATCCGGCCGACACTCTCGCCGCCGCCGCGCGACCCGCGCAGGCTGGCGACGGCGCTGCACCGGGCGCTGCTCGTCGGAGGCGGGCGCGCCGCTCGCGGCGAGCGGCTGGCGGCCCGGCGCCACCTCGTCGACGCTGTGGGCTCACTGCTCTGGCTCTCGGCGATCCTCGACCAGCCCGGTCGCGGCGCTGCCGACCGGCAAGATCCCTGGCGCCGCGTCGAGCTGAGCCATCCAGAGCTCGCGCCAGTGCTCGACCGGATCCTGACGCAGAGCGACAGGACCGCCGCGCTCGAGCTGGCGCAGCTGGCCGAGGCCCTCGCCGGCCGGGAGCGGTGGTGGCCGAGGGCGCTGGCCCTGGCGGTTCGCGAGCAGCTCGCCCGCCCCGGTGTTCCTAGTCTTATCCCTCTTTAGGGCTTCTGGATAAAGAAACCTAAAACCGCTAAGATGGCGGCGTGGACTCGTTGCAGAACCCCTACACGCCCAACGCGGGCGCCGCTCCGGAAGCGATCGTCGGCCGTGACGACCAGACGAAGTCGTTCGAAGCGCTGCTGCACCGCCTGGCTCGCGGGCGCACCGAGCAATCGATGATCATCACAGGGCTTCGCGGCGTCGGCAAGACCGTGCTGCTGGGCAGGTTCCGAGAGATCGCGCTGGGGGCGCGGTGGGAGGTGATCGAGCTCGAAGCGAGCAAGCATGATGAGGACCGATTCCGCCAGACGATGGCTACGCAGTTCCGAGCCGTCCTTCTCAGGCTCTCCCCTCGCGCCCGTTGGACCGACCGGGCGCGTCACGCTGGCGCCGTGCTGAGCGCGTTCGCCGTCACCGCCGCCCCGGATGGGTCATGGACGCTGAACTGGGACGTACCGGCGGCGCAGGGCCACGCAGACCATGGTGACCTAGGGCTGGATCTGACCGATGTATTCGTCGCGCTCGGCGAAGCTGCGCAAGAACAAGGCCGCGGCATCGCGCTGCTCATCGATGAGGTGCAGTTCCTCAAGCCCGATCAGCTTGAAGCGCTGATCCAGGCAGTCCACAAGAGCGTCCAGCGCAAGCTCCCAATCACCTTCGTGGGCGCTGGGCTGCCGCAGATCGCGGAACTCGCGGGCGACGCGAAGTCCTACGCTGAGCGCCTGTTCAAGTTCCCGAAGATCGACTCACTGTCCCAGGAGGACGCGAGGCGTGCCCTCGAGGAGCCTGCCATGAGCGAAGGCGTGGCGTTCGAGCCGGACGCGGTCGCTCGCGCGGTCGAGATCACCCAGGGATACCCGTACTTCATCCAGGAACTGGGCTACCAGGTGTGGGAGATCGCCCCGGGGCCAGCCATCACGCTGGAGGATGTCAACGACGCCCAGGAAGCGTATGAGGCGAAGCTCGACGGGTCGTTCTTCCGGGTGCGACTCGACCGAGCCACACCATTGCAGACCGCATACATGAGAGCGATGGCAGAGCTGGGGCCCGAGCCCCAGAAGGCTGCTGACGTCGCACGGGTGATGGACAGGGAATCGACGCAGCTCGGCCCGACGAGGGCCGAGCTCATCGACATGGGCTTGCTGTACACACCAGCGCACGGCTACGCGGCGTTCACGGTGCCTGACTTCGACCGATACATGCGGCGGGCTGTCCCCGAATTGCAGGTGCCGCCGGTCCGCACGCGAAGAGCTCGCGGCTCAGAGTGAGGACCCGCCGCTTCGGTGACTGGCCGGGCATGGAGCGACCCGCTCCATGCGAACTAGTCTGAGCCCATGGCAGAGCCGAAGACGAAGCCGACCGACGCGAGCGTGTCCGAGTTCCTCGACGCCGCGCAGCCGCCCCGACGGGTCGAGGAGGGGCACCGGCTCGCGACCATCATGCGCGAGGAGACCGGTGCGGAGCCGGTGCTGTGGGGGCCGTCGATGGTGGGCTACGGCTCGTACCACTACGTCTCGCCGTCGCGCTCGTCGACCGCGGAGGGCGACTGGCCGAAGGTGGCGTTCTCGCCGAGGAAGGGCGCGATCTCGCTCTACGGGCTCAAGGACCAGCCGGAGGGCGCCGCGCTGCTGCCCGAGCTCGGCGGCTACACGGAGGGCGCGGGGTGCGTGTACGTGAAGCGCCTCGAGCAGGTCGACGAGCAGGTGCTCCGGCGCCTCATCCGCATCGCCTGGAGCCGCGAAGACGACCCGGCGCGCGGCAGCGGTCAGCGCGACCACCGCTGAGGCGGCGACCGGCGGCGCATGGCGCATGAGACCGCGTCGCGCAAGCATGTGACGGTCTGCGACGCCATGCGACGTGCCGTGACGCCTCGGCTTCGCGCGCGGCCGTCGGCACTGCGAACGTGGGGACTCCCGACCCGAGGAGATCCCATGAGCACCACCACCGCATCCGTCGTCGACGTCACCGCAGACGCGCGCGACGCACGACTCGATGGCGCCGAGCGCGCCTGGGGCGACCGACTGGCCGCGGACGTCGCGAACGCCCGCCTCGTCGTCACGGCCGACGGCGCCGCGGAGGGCGCCGTCGCGACGGTCGTCCGGGCAGGGCGTCACGAGTTCATCGTCGACGAGCCCGCCGGTCTCGCCGGTGACGACGCCGGTGCCAGCCCCGTCGAGTTCGCGCTGGGGGCGCTGCTCGGCTGCCAGACGGTCGTCTACCGGCTGTACGCGAAGCGGCTCGGCATCGCGATCGACCGCCTCGAGCTGCGTGCCGAGGGCGAGCTCGACGTGCGCGGCCTCTTCGGCGCCGACGACGTGCGTCCCGGCTTCTCGCGGCTCCGCGTCGTGGTCGACATCGACGGCCCGGAGTCGCGCGAGCGCTACGACGAGCTGCGCCAGGTCGTCGACGCGCACTGCCCTGTGCACGACCTGTTCTCGAACCCGACGCCGATCGAGACCCGCCTCGCCTGACGAGCGCGGAGGGACCCGCGCCGCTGCCCTAGCCTGGAGGCGTGGCCGAGATCATCGAGTTCGAGACGCAGCAGACCACCATCGAGGGGCTCGCGCTCATCCGCATGAAGCAGGTGATCGAGGACCGGGGCACGGTGCGCGAGTTCTTCCGCGCCTCAGCGTTCGAGGCGGCGGGCATCCCGCTGCCCGCCTTCCGGCAGGTCAACATCACCGAGACGAATCCCGGCGCGATCCGGGGCATGCACGGCGAGTCGATGGTGAAGCTCATCGCGATCGCGCACGGCACCGCGTGGGGCGCGTGGGTGGATGCGCGCGCCGACTCCCCGACGCGCGGCGCCGTCTTCCAGACCGCGCTCGAGCCGGGCGTGCAGATCCTCGTGCCCGAGGGCGTGTGCAACGGCTTCCAGTCGACCGGCGACAGCCCGACGCAGTACGTCTACTGCTTCACCGAGGAGTGGGTGCCCGGCATGACGGGCGTCGCGATCACGCCGCTCGACCCGGCGCTCGCCATCGAGTGGCCGCTGCACGTGGACGCCGGCGACCGCTCGCGCATCAGCGAGAAGGATCTCGCCGCGCCCACCCTGGCCGAGGCGCTGGCGCGTGCCTGATCCCGTCGGGACCGCCGGCGCCGTCCTGCTGCTGATCGGCGCGGCCTTCAGCATCGTCGTGTGGCCGGCGTTCCTCCGCCGCGTGGCCGCAGACCCTCGCGCTCGAGACGCGGACGGCAGGGCCACCCGCTTCCTCACCGTGCACCTGACGCTCGTCGCCATCGCCGTCGTCATCGCGATCGCGCAGGCGGTCGTGGGCGTGTGGTGGCTCCTCGCGCGCTGATCTCTCAGCGCGCTCCGGGGTCGATCCGGTTGGGTGGGATGCGGCCGGTGCACCGGGCACCGGATCGAGGAGCGAAGGTGCGACATGGCAGACAGCCCCATCCGTGACGGCGGCGATCAGCCGCTCGACGACGAGAAGCCGCTGCGCACGGCGGCCGAGACCGGAGCGACGAGCTCCGCTGCGCCGAGAGGCGGCACGCCCACCGGGCACGGCGAGACGGGCGATGCGCCCCTGCCCGGCGGCGATGCGGCGGGTCCGCTGAGCGGCGACGACTCGCCCGGCCACGCCGGCGACGAGCCTCCCGTGCCCACCGGCGGCGAGCCGCCCGCACCCGACCCGAACGTGCAGTACGACGGCCAGGCAGACTTCGTCGCGGAGGCGACCGGTGAGCGCTACACGCACGACGTGCAGGAGGGCCTCGACCGGATCGACGAGCACAAGGCGCGCATCGCCGAGCTCGAGGAGGAGCGGGTCGGCGCCCCCGACGTGCCGGACGAGCCGCTCGAGCCGGGTCCCGGCGCGCCCGAGCCGCCCACCGGCCCGCGGGCGCCGGATGCGCCCGTGCTGCCGGATGCCCCTGGGGCACCGGGT
>JBAZPY010000015.1:0-11175 GCA_041645515.1 Agrococcus sp. | reverse complement strand
GGCCGCGACCGCCTCGGCGCCCGCGCGCATCCCGCGGGCCTGCGCGACCGCGTCCCGCAGCCGCTGCGGTGAGAGCGCGCTGCGCGGCACACGAACGCCGGCGCCCGCGTGCTCGACACGGGCGGCGACCTCCAGCTGGTCGCGACCCCAGGGCACCGCGACCACGGGCACGCCGAGCCCCAGTGCCTTCTGCGTGACGCCCAGGCCGCCGTGCGTGATCGCGCACACGGCCCGCTCGAGCACGGGTCGGTGCGGCAGGAACTCCGCGAGCCGTCCGTTGGCCGGCACGCGGATGCCCGGCTGGATGCCCGCGGGCATGGTCGCGATCACCGTGACGGGCTCGTCGGCGAGCGCCTCGAAGGCGGTGCAGACGATCGCGCTGTCGCGCTGGAACTCGCTCGACGTGGTGACGAGCACGACGGGGCCGTCGATCTCGTCGAACCACGCGGGCATCGGGGTGGGCGGCTCCCACGAGGTGTCGCCGACGAGCTGCAGCTCGGGCGCCCAGTCGTCGTGGTGGTACTCGAGGGGCTCGGCGGTCGCGACGAGCGTCACGTCAGGGCGGCGGAAGAGGGCGTCGCCCGACTCGAGCGGCGGCAGGCCGGCGAGCCGGGCGCGCAGGTCGTTGCGCCGGCGCACCATGAGGCGCTCAGCCGGGTCGAGCACCAGGCGCCGCGCGGTGGCATCCCGCAGACGGCCGCGGCTGCTCGGGTCGGGGCGGAAGCCCGGGCCGGGCGGCGGCAGCCCGGCTGAGCGCACGAACGGCGAGTACGTCGACAGCGCGACCCACGGCAGGCCCGACGCCTCGGCCGCGGCCGCCGCCCCCCAGGCGTTGATGTCGGTGATCAGCAGGTCGGGCTCCACCGCGTCGATGAGCGACCGCAGGTCGGGTGCGCCGAGCTCCGCGCGGGCCGCGAGCGTGTCCACCATGCTCAGCAGCCCGTCGCGCAGCGGCCGGGAGCGCCAGTCGTCGAGCTCGACGCGCTCGAGCCGCGGATCGATCGCGTCGACCTGGAAGCCGAGCTCGCGCATCCGCGGCACCGCGCGCTTCAGCGTGCGGAAGTGGATCCGGTGGCCGCGCGACTGCAGCTCGAGGAGCACGCCGACGAAGGGATACAGGTGCCCGATGGACGGGCTCATGTATGCCGCGATCGTCGCCATCGATGACCTCCTCGGCGCCAGGGTAGGCGGTGCCGCCGACGCGTGACCAGCGGCACCGCTGCGAGCGTCAGCCGGTGATGCCCTTGGTCGAGGCGATGGCGTCGCGCATCTTCTTCTCGAAGGCCTCGTAGAACATCGACAGCGGGAACTCGTCGTCCATCACGAGGTCGGTCAGCTGTCGGGGCGTGCCCTCGAGCGGCAGGTCGCCGGCCTTCCACGCGGATGCGGGGTGCGGCTCGACGACGGAGGACACCAGCTCGTACGCGGCGAGCCAGTGCGCCACCTTCGGCCGGTCGATCGACTTCCAGTAGAGCAGCTCGATCGCCTCGCCCAGCTTGTTGACGACGTCCGGCACCTCCTCCCAGTCGAACGCGAGCTGCGTGTCGGTCCAGTGCAGCACGCGGTGCTGGTGCAGCCACGCGAACAGCAGCTGGCCGCCGAGCCCGTCATAGTTGCGGGTGCGCGAGCCGGTGATCGCGAAGCGGAAGATGCGGTCGAAGATGACCGCGTACTGCACGAGCTTCGCGTGCTTCGCCAGGTCTCGCTCCGCATCCGTCGTGTCGTCCTTGGCGAGGATGCGCCGCTCGATGGCGACCGACTCGCGGAAGGCGGTGAGGTCGCAGCGCAGCTCCTCGAGCGAGTACAGGAAGAACGGCATGCGCTGCTTGATCATGAACGGGTCGAACGGCAGGTCGCCGCGCATGTGGGTGCGATCGTGGATGAGGTCCCACATCACGAAGGTCCGCTCGGCGAGGTCCTGGTCGGCGACCATCTCGGCGGCGTCGGCCGGCAGGTCGAGCTTCGTGACCTCGCACGCGGCCTCGACGACGCGGCGGAAGCGCGCCGCCTCGCGGTCCTGGAAGATCGCGCCCCACGTGAACTTCGGGATCTCGCGCATCGCGACGGTCTCGGGGAAGAGCACGGCCGAGTTGGTGTCGTAGCCGGCGGTGAAGTCGATGAAGCGCAGCGGCACGAAGAGGGCGTTCGAGTAGTCGCCGGCCTCCAGGTCGGCGATGAACTCCGGCCAGATCACCTCGACCAGCACGGCCTCCACCTTGCGGTCCGGGGAGCCGTTCTGCGTGTACATCGGGAAGACGACGAGGTGCTGCAGGCCGTCCACGCGGTGCTCCTGCGGCTGGAACTCGGCGAGCGCGTCGAAGAAGTCGGGCTCGCCGAACCCCTCGGCGGCCCAGCGCTCGAAGTCGAGGGCCGCCTGCGCGAGGTAGGCGGCGTCGTGCGGGAACTCCGGCGCGAGGTCGCGGATGCCCTGCGTCAGCTCGGCGACGTGACCGCGGGCCGCGTCGCGGTGGGCGGCGTCCTCGATCGAGCCGTTCTTCGACTGCAGCGGCTGCAGCGCGGTCGCGGCGGCCTTGATGCGGAGCCAGGCGGGGTGCTGGCGGAGGTCGGCGGCGGTGGCCTGGGTCATCGTCATGGGAGCCTCCCTGGCGGGATCGGGGCGGTGGGACCGAGCGGCGACGGACGTCGTCGCGCTCGATCGGTGCGTGAATCCAGCGTATGGAGGCCGTCGCGCACGTATCTTGCACGGGGCCCCGCCTTTCCTGCCCCTTTCCGGCGTCGCGCGTGGTCCGGCCGTCGGCCGCAACGCACTTGCGCGGAAGTGCTGGCACTGTTCTATAACAGTGTCATAGTGTCTGTGCATGGAGGACGGCAGACAGCGGGTCCTGCGGAGCGGCGGTCGGGCGGCGCTGGGGAGCATCGGCCCGATCGCCGCGACCCTCGGACTGCACTTCGTGGTCGCCGCGACCCTCACGTGGGCGATCGCCCCCGTCATCGCGCAGACGTACGCGTGGCGCCCGTTCTCGATCCTCGACCTCCGCGCGCTCGTGGGCGCGTGGGGAGCGCTCGCGGGGCCGGCCACGATGACGTGGGCCCTGCTCGCGGTCGCCGGTGCTGCACTGCTGGGCCGACGCTCGGCGCGCTGGCTGGTCGGGTCCGCGGCGATCGTCGCGGTCGCGTCGGCGGTCGCCGTCGGTGCCACGCCCGCCGACGGCATCGCCGCACCCGCGGCCGGTGCCGCCCTCGCCGCGCTCCTGCTGGTGCCGGCCTCCGCCACGGCGACGCTCGTCTCCCGCGCGCTCCGCCGCCGGTCCGCGGCGCTGGCCTGACCCATCCGCCCTGCACGCTCGACCGGGCAGTCCGTCGCGCGGGGGCACCATCCCCTCGCGATACCAGCCGCGAACCCTCAGACCAGCGCGGTCGCGGCGAAGAAGCCGATCCAGCTGACGACCGCCGCGAGCGCCGGCGGCAGGATCGCCCAGCGCTGCCGCGTCGCGGCCGCCGCGGCGCCGATCCCGTTGCCCGCGAGGGTGGCGCCGAGCAGCGTGATCCAGAAGGCGAGCCGGGCTGGGCCGACGTCGGTGCCCGCGGCCTCCGCCGCCTGCAGCAGGCCGCCGTCGCCGATCGGCGCGAGCATCAGCACGCCGAGCAGGTTCGCGAAGATCAGCACCCAGGCGGCCAGCCGCCAGCGGTCGGCGGTCGTCCACACGCGCTGGGGCTCGAGCTCCTCCCAGTCCTGCGGCGCCGCGTCCTCCGGCCCCGTGCCGCCCGCATCCGTCATCAGAAGATCATCGGCCGGTCGTCGTCGAGCTGCGTCTCGAGGTCGAGGTCGACGATCACGGGCACGTGGTCGGAGGGGGCGTCGCCCTGGCGCTCGTCGCGGTCGATCGAGGCGCGGGTGACGAGCTCGGCCAGCTCGGGCGTGCCGAGCACGAAGTCGATCCGCATGCCCTCGTTCTTGTTCCAGCGGCCGGCCTTGTAGTCCCAGTAGGTGTAGCCGGGCGCCCGGTCGCGCACGACGTCGACGAGCCCGGCCCCCAGGAGCGCCTCGAACGCGTCGCGCTCGGGCTTCGACACGTGCGTCGCGCCGTCGAAGGCGGCGATGCTCCAGACGTCGGTGTCGAGCGGCGCGATGTTGAAGTCACCCATGAGCGCGAGCGGCCGGCCGCCCCAGCCGCCGAGGTGGTCGGTGAGCACGCGCAGCCATTCCAGCTTGTAGCCGTAGTGCGCATGCGTCAGCTCGCGGCCGTTGGGCACGTAGAGGCTCCATAGCCGCACGCCCTCGACGGTCGCTGCCATCGCCCGCGCCTCGACGACAGGGTCGCCCGAGTTGGCGTAGCCCGGCTGCCCGACGAAGTCGCGCTCCACCTCGCTCATCGGCAGGCGCGACGCGATCGCGACGCCGTTCCACTGGCTGAAGCCGTGCGCCTGCACCTCGTATCCCGCGGCTTCGAACGCCTCGTAGGGGAACTGCTCGGTCTTGCACTTGATCTCCTGCATGGCCAGCACGTCGACGTCGCTGCGCTCGAGCCAGTCGACGATGCGGGCCGTGCGGGCGCGCACGGAGTTGACGTTCCAAGTGGCGATGCGCATGCATCGAGCCTACGGGCGAGGCGGATGCGTCGGCACGGCGACGCGCGCCGCTCGCCGCGCGTCGTGAGCCCGGCTCATCCGTCGGGCACGTGCGACAGGGCACTATGGAGAGATGGGCAACGCTCGCGAACGCTACCTCCAGGCTCTCGATCTCTTCTGCGCCGAAGCCCGAGCCGGCGCCGACCGGCTCGGCCTGCAATCCGCGTGCGCCGAGTGGTCGATCGCCGACGTCATCCGTCACGTCACCGGCGTGCAGGCCGAGTACGGCGGCAGCGCGCTGCTCGGGCGGGTCGAGGGGGAGGGCGACCTCACGGCGGAGCACAGCACGGTGATGGCGCCCGGCAGCGACTTCGAGGCCGTCGAGCGCTGGGAGGCGCTCGCGTCGCGGCTGCGCTCCGCCGCGCACGACGCGGGCGAGGAGGCGTTCCAGGGGCTGCCGCTCGCGACGCTCGACATGGCGCTCCACGCGTGGGACGTGCGGTGGGGCTCCGCCCGGGTCGGACTCGCCGCGAACCTCGAGTTCCCGACGGACCTGCTGGAGTGGATGGAGGAGTACCGCGAGCGCGCCAACGAGGCGTCGATCCGCAAGCCCACCGTCTTCGGCTCCGCCGTCGAGCCGCCCGCCGACGCCACCCGCTCCGAGCGCTTCGCCGCCTGGACGGGCCGCGAGACCCGCACCGGCGTCGCCCGGCGCGCCGACAGCCTGCCGTCGCCCGCGGACGCCTGACCGCCTGGATCCTCAACGTCGCGGGTGGTCGGACGAGCGCCATGGGGGCGCGAGCGACCACCGGCGACGTTGAGAAGTCAGTCGCGCTGCGAAGTAGCCTTGGGGCGTGACCGCGCGCGACCAGCTCATCCAGCTCATCCGGGACGAAGCCGTCTTCCACGGCGACTTCGTGCTCACCAGCGGCAAGCGCGCCAGCTACTACATCGACCTGCGCAAGCTCTCGCTCGACCACCGGGCGGCGCCGCTCATCGGTGACGTGCTGCTCGACCTCATCGCCGACATCCCCGACATCGCGGCGGTCGGCGGCCTGACGATGGGCGCCGACCCGCTCGCGACCTCCGTGCTGCACCGCGGGCTCGCCCGCGGCCTCGAGGTGGATGCGTTCGTCGTGCGCAAGGAGCCGAAGGATCACGGCCGCGGCCGGCAGATCGAGGGACCGGAGCTGGCCGGGAAGCGCGTGGTCGTGCTCGAGGACACCTCGACGACCGGCGGCAGCCCGATCAAGGCGATCGAGGCGCTGCGCAAGGTGGGGGCCGAGGTCGTGGCGGTCGCGGTGATCGTCGACCGCGCGACGGGCGCCCAGGCCGCGATCGAAGCGGCGGGCGTGGAGTACCGCGCGGCGATCACGCTCGACGACCTCGGGCTCGAGCCGCAGTAGCGCTCTCCCCGCGCACCCTCCGCGCTCGCGGTCCGCGAGCGGCGCCCGATCAGGCGCGCCCTCCAGAGATGTCAGACTTGTCCCGACCGAGAGACCGAGCGCGGGAGGTGCCATGGGCGGAGTGCTCATCGGCTTCGCCATCATCGGCTTCGTCATCTTCGTCGGCTGGCTGCTCGCGCGGCTGAGGATCGTCGACCAGGAGGGCCGGCTGGTCCTCAACCGGACCTCCTTCTTCGCCGCGAGCCCCGCGCTGCTGTTCCTCGTGCTGAGCGAGGCGGATGTCGGGCTGCTGTTCTCGAGCGTCCTCGCGGTCGCCCTGCTCGCGTTCGTCGCCGTCGCGCTCATCTACACGCTCGTCGCGCGGATCTGGCTCACCAAGGACCCGAGCCGCATCGCGCTCGCCGCCACCGCATCCGGCTACAGCAACGTCAACAACATCGGCCTGCCCGTCGCCATCTACGTCATCGGCGACGCCGGCTTCATCGGGCCGATGCTGCTGCTGCAGCTGCTCGTGCTGGCGCCGCTGCTGCTCGCCACCCTCGACGTCCTCACCGCGGGCCGCGCATCCTTCACCGGCATCATCACGCAGCCGCTGCGCAACCCGATGCTCATCGCCGCGGCGCTCGGCGCGCTCGTGTCGGCGCTCGGCATCGAGCTGCCCGCACCGGTGCTCGCGCCGCTCGAGATCCTCGGCGGCGCGGCCGTGCCGCTCATGCTGCTCGCGTTCGGCGTCTCGCTCGGCGGCGAGCGGCCGCTGCAGCCGGGCTCCGGACGCAAGGAGGTCGCGCTCGCGGTGCTGCTGAAGTCGCTCGCGATGCCCGTGATCGCCTACCTGCTCGCGCGCTTCGCGTTCGGGCTCGACGAGCAGCTCACGTACGCGTGCACGGTCATGGCGGCGCTGCCGTCGGCGCAGAACATGTACCAGTACGCGCTGCGCTACGACCGCGCGACCGCCATCACGCGCGACATCGTGCTGCTCACGACCATCGGGTCGCTGCCGGTGATGCTGCTCATCGCCTGGCTGCTGAAGCCTGCCTAGCCCGGCCACTCCGTGAGCGGCGGCGCCGGGCGCAGCGCGTCCGTCGGCATCGGCAGCTCCCAGCGCTGCGGCTCGCCCGGCCCGACGGCGCCGAGGTCGTCGAGCTTCACGCGCACCCGCTCCGGGGTGAGCTCGGTGACCCGCACGCGCACGTCGGCGCCGTCGACCGACAGCAGGAACGCATCCGTCAGCCACGCGAGGCTGTGCGCGTCGAGCAGCTCCTCGGCCGCGAGCCAGTCGCTCGGCTCGGCCAGCGGGCGGCCGAGCAGGTCCATCGGCTGGAAGCCGTCACCGGCCTCGCGCACGTAGCCGACGACCTCGCCGTCGGCGCGGCGATGCGGCATCCAAACTGCGGGGATCATGCGTCGACGATAGACCGGATGCGCGAGCTCGGCCGACCCGGGGGAATCGTCGGCTCCCCGCGCCCGTTGCATCAATCGTTGCAATCTGAACGACTGGACGGAGCGGTGATGACGGAGAAGGCCGAGCGGCTGCCGAGCGCGCGGGAGCTCACCGCGACCGTCGTCGTGATCGGCGCGGGCCAGGCCGGCCTGTCGGCGGGCTTCCACCTGCAGCAGCGCGGCTTCACGAGCGCGCTCGACGACCCGAGCGGCGAGCGCACCTTCGTCGTGCTCGACGCCGACGCCGCGCCCGGCGGCGCATGGCAGCACCGGTGGCAGTCGCTGCGGATGGCGACGGTGAACGGCATCTTCGACCTCCCCGGCTTCCCGAAGCCGCCGATCGACGACGACGAGCCGAGCCGCGACGCCGTGCCCCGGTACTTCGCGGCGTTCGAGCGCGAGATGCGCCTCCCCATCCTGCGGCCGGTCGCGGTCGCCTGGGTCGAGCGCGAGGACGACGACCCGGAGGGCGACCTGCTCGTGTCGACGGACGACGGCACCTGGCGCGCACGCGCCGTCATCAACGCGACCGGCAGCTGGAACAACCCCGTGCTGCCGCGCTACTCCGGGCAGGACGACTTCGAGGGCCGGCAGCTGCACACCCGCGACTACGTCTCGGCCGACGAGCTCGCCGGCCTCCGCGTCGGCGTCGTCGGCGGCGGGATCTCGGCTGTGCAGCAGCTCGAGGAGCTCTCGCGCGTCGCCACGACGCGCTGGTACACGCGGCGCGAGCCGGTCTTCCTCGAGGGCGAGTTCGAGCCCGAGGTGACGGGGCGCCAGGTGATCGAGCGCGTGACGGCGGATGCCGAGGCCGGTCGCCCGACCGGCAGCGTCGTCTCGTACACGGGCCTGCTCTGGACGCCGTACGCGCGCGCTGCGAAGGAGCGAGGCGCGCTGGATCGCCGACCCATGTTCCTGCGGCTCGAGCCGCGCGGAGTGCGGGAGGCCGACGGCACCTTCACGTCGCTCGACGCCATCCTGTGGGCGACGGGCTTCAAGGCCGACCTCGCGCACCTCGATCCGCTGCGGCTGCGGAACGAGCAGGGCGGCATCACGGTTCGCGGCACGCAGGTGGCCGACGAGCCGCGCGTGCACCTGATCGGCTTCGGACCCAGCCAGTCGACCGTCGGCGGCAATCGAGCGGGTCGCGAGGCGGCGCGGGCGATCGACCGCTTGCTGGGGGCCGATCCGGCCCCCGTCGCCCGATAGCCGGCCGCGGAGCCGGCCCGCGCGGGCGTAGCGTTGCAGCGTGCGCTGGTCGGACCGTCTCTTCAAGCGGCCGCCGCTCATCGTCGCCGGTCAGCCGGCCACGGGGTGGCTGGGCCTGCTGACCTCGTGGGCGACGGCCGGCTACGGAGCGGCGTCGGCCTCGAGCGCCACGGGGATGCTGCTGTCGGCGGATGCGGGCGCGTGCGGGTCGCTGTCACCCTCCGTCTGCCAGGTGGCTGGGTGGGGCGGCCTGCTCATGGGCGTCGTCCTGCTCGCCGTGGCCGCGCTGCTGAGCCTCGTGGTGGCGCGCGGATTCGGTCCGCCGGTCACCTGGTGGGTGCTGCCGCTCATGCTCGGCGCGCTCGCGTTCGCGCCGTTCCGCGCGGCGGAGGGCGCCGACCTGCCGTGGCTGTGGCTGCTGCTCGCGGTCGCCTCCGCCATGCTGGCGATCGCGCTCGCGGCGGCGGCGCTCGCGCGCGGCAAGGCGGCGCGCTACGGCTGGATCCGGCTCGACGGGCTGGACGCCCGGGAGGTGGCCCACCGCCCGGTCGACCGGGTGCTCGCGCCCGTGGCGGTCGCGGCGGCCGCCGGTGCCGGCCTCTTCGGCGCCCACGTCATCCGCCTCCTGTCGGAGGCCTGACGATCTCAACGTCGCGGCTGGCATCTCAGGCGCCCTGACGCCTCGAGCGACCACGGGCGACGTTGAGAGGAAGGCGGGCGCTACACGTCGGCGCGGACCTCGTCGAGCTCCGACTCGACCGGCGCCGGGTCGACCAGCTCGTGCACGCCCTGCAGCATCTCGTCGGGACGGAACGGATACGTCTCCACGAGCGCCGGGTCCGAGATGCCCGTCATGACAAGCACCGTGTGCAGCCCCGCCTCCATGCCGGCGATGATGTCGGTGTCCATGCGGTCGCCGATCATGCCGGTCGTCTCGCTGTGCGCGCCGATCTTGTTGAGCGCCGAGCGGAACATCATCGGGTTGGGCTTGCCCACGATGTACGGCACGCGCCCGGTCGCGGTGGTGATGAGCGAGTTGATCGCGCCGGTCGCCGGCAGCAGGCCGTCGGCGCTCGGCCCGGTCGCGTCGGGGTTCGTGGAGATGAAGCGGGCGCCGCCCGAGATGAGCCGGATCGCCTTCGTGATCGCCTCGAACGAGTACGACCTGGTCTCGCCGATCACGACGTAGTCGGGCCGCGACTCGGTCATGGTGAAGCCGATGTCGTGCAGGGCGGTGATGAGCCCCGCCTCGCCGATCACGAAGGCGGAGCCGCCCGGCATCTGGTCGTGCAGGAAGTCGGCGGTGGCGAGCGCGCTCGTCCAGAGCCGCTCCTCGGGGACGACGAGGCCGGATGCGCGCAGCCGCGCCGACAGATCGCGGGGCGTGAAGATGGAGTTGTTCGTCAGCACGAGGAACTCGACGCCGCGATCCTGCCACTGCTCGAGCAGCTCCTTGGCCCCGGGCAGCGGGCGCTCCTCGCGCACGAGCACGCCGTCCATGTCGGTCAGCCAGCATTCGATGTCTGCTCTGGTGCGCATCTCCCCAGGCTACGCGGGCACGTCTCGAGGCATGTGTCGGCAATGTGAACAGTGTGCTCGCATCGCTTTCGGATGACCATGGAGAGACCCTGAGCGCTGTCGGTCCGCTCGACGGTCGCTACGCCGGCGCCGTCGGCTTCGCCCTCCTGCGCCGCCGCACGGTGGGCGGTCTGTCTCGCTTTCGGGTGGGCCGTCGCCGCGGCCCATCACTCGCTCTGCGCCCCGGCCCGGCCCGGCTGCCCCGCAAGCCTGCGACCGAGCCGTCGAAGCAGCACGTCACCGGCATCATCATCCGATCTCACGCCCGTAGCCTGGAGGCATGGAGCCAGCCGACGAGCCGCAGCTCGAGGTCGGCGTCGGTCCCTGGCAGGGCGAGCGGCCCGACGACGAGCGGCTCGATCCGCAGCTGCTCGAGCTCGGCGATCGCCGCAACGTCGTCGATGGCTACCGGTACTGGCGCATGGAGGCGATCGTCGCCGACCTCGAATCGCGGCGGCACCCCTTCCACGTCGCGATCGAGAACTGGCAGCACGACCTGAACATCGGGTCGATCGTGCGCACCGCGAACGCCTTCACCGCATCCGCCGTGCACATCGTCGGCAAGCGCCGCTGGAACCGCCGCGGCGCGATGGTCACCGATCGGTACCAGCGCATCGAGCACCACGAGAGCGTGGATGCGCTCGTCGCGTGGGCGAGGGATGCCGGGCTGCCGATCGTCGCGGTCGACAACACGGCCGGCTCGGTGCCCGTCAACGCCGCGCCGCTGCCCGAGCGCTGCGTGCTGCTGTTCGGGCAGGAGGGCCCCGGGCTGACGGATGCGGCGGTCGCGGCCGCGGACGCGCACGTCGCGATCCGGCAGTTCGGCTCCACCCGCTCGATCAATGCGGCCGCGGCGGCGGCGATCGTGATGCACGAGTGGGTGCGAGTGCACGCGCCCGCACCCTCCCCGCTCGTCGAGTAGCAGCCGGGCGGAGCCCGGCCGCGTATCGAGACGACTGCTCCGGCGAGCGGTGTGATCTCGATACGCGCGCGGCCTGCGGCCGCGAGCTGC
>JBAZPY010000014.1:0-11206 GCA_041645515.1 Agrococcus sp. | reverse complement strand
TGCTCGCGATCGACGTCGACGACGTCGGCGACATCGGCCACGCCGCCGTGACGGTGCGGCTCGCGCGCGGCGACGTGCGGGCGCGGCGCGTGGTGATCGCCGCCGGGCCATGGCTCTCGCAGCTCACCGACCTGCCGGTGCGGCCTCACCGCGTGGTGATGAGCTGGTTCGGCGCCCGCGACGGCCGTGACGCGTCGATCGACCGCATCCCGGTGTTCATCCGCAGCGTGCCCGGCACGGCCGAGTGGATCTGGGGTCACGGCGCGCTGCCCGGCGACCTCGCGAAGGTCGGCCCCGAGTTCGACGGACCGTTCCAGGCTGATGACCCGGACGCGATCGACCGCGAGATCCGCGCGGGCGAGACCGACCACATCCGCGAGCTCGTGACCGCCGCGTTCCCCGACCTCGAGCCCGAGCCGGCCGACCTGACGACCTGCATCATGGCGCACACGCCCGACGGCCAGTTCGTCGTCGGCCCGATGGATGCATCCGGTCGCGTCGTCGCCGCCGGAGGCTGCTCGGGCCACTCGTTCAAGCACGCGTCGGCGCTCGGTGAGCTGGCGGCGCAGTTCGCGACCGACGAGGCGCCCTTCACCGATGCCGCCTTCCTCGACCCCCGCCGCTTCGGTTGAGGACGGATCAGGGCTGCCCGGCGGCGACGGATGCGTCGGCGTCGCCCTGCGCGTCGGCGGGCGCGCGCTGCGCCCGGCTCAGCAGCACGAACGGCACCGCGACGGCGGAGATCGCACCGCTCAGCAGCAGCGAGAAGCCGTAGCCGCCGATATCGGCGCTGCGGCCGAGCACCGGCTGGAACGCGGTGCTGCCCGCCGAGCCCAGCAGCGAGTCGAACGAGAGCACCGTCGCCCGCTGCTTCGAGGGGATGAGGTCGTTGAGGTAGGCGCGGTGCACCGGGTCGTCGATGGCCGACGTGACGCCCCACAGCGCCACGAGCACGACCGCGACCCAGAACTCCTGCACGATCCCCAGCCCGAGCAGCACGACGACGCTCGTGAGGGTGGCGAGCAGGATCGTCGACGTCCGGCGCCGGAACAGCTTGCGCACGAGCGGCGCGATCGCCCCGCCCAGCATCGACGCGCCCGAGAGCAGGGCTGCGGCGAGGCCCGCGATCGAGTACGCCTCCGGGTCGCCCCACAGCAGCAGCAGGTGCGGCTGCAGTGCGTAGAAGACGTAGAAGCCGACGCCCGCCGTGAACGGGCTCGCGAGCAGCAGCCAGCGCACCGGCGCGTTGCCGAGCCCGTGCCGCCAGGACGCGCGCAGCACCGTGCGGGTCGCGCGGATGGGGCCCTCGGAGCGGTCGGGCGTGAAGCCGACGTCGCGCATGAGCAGGCCCGCGACGATGATCATCGCGAGCAGCACGCCGGCGCGGATCAGGAACGGCACGCCGAGGTCGGTCACCTGGGCGACCACGCCGCCGAGCACCGACCCGGAGAGCATCGCCGCACCGCTCACGATGAGCGAGCGGCCGAACACCGTTTCGAGGGTGCCCTGGTAGCCGCTCGCCTGCAGTGCGTCGACGAGCCACGCGTCGACCGCGCCGGTGAAGAAGGTGAAGCCGAGCCCGAGCAGCACCGACACGAGCGCCCACGCCCAGAACGGCGACTGCCACACCCAGAGCAGCCAGTAGAGCACGGTCGTGATGGCGAGCGTGAGCGTGCCGAGCAAGTACGACGCGCGGCGCCCGAGCGTGTCGGCGACGACGCCGGTGGGGATCTCGAACACGAGCACGCCGACGGTGTAGAACGCGTTCGCGGCGAAGGCCTCGAGGTTCGACAGCCCGGCGTCGAGCAGGAAGAGCGTGTTGATGCCCCAGATGAACGACGCCGCGAGCGTGTTCCCGAGGGTCAGCACGTAGTAGGTGCCCTGCACGCGGCGCGGCGTGGGCGACGGGCTCATGCGGCCTCCTCAGAAGAGCTGGCGCCAGTTGGTGCGCGCGAGGTCGAGCAGCTCGTCGCCGCGCCCCGACAGCACCGCGCGCATCGCATAGAGCGCGAAGCCCTTCGCCTGCTCGAAGGCGATCGTCGGCGGGACCGTCAGCTCCTGCGGGTCGCACACGACATCGACGAGCGCCGGGCCGTCGTGCGCGAACGCCTCGGCGAGGGCGGCGTCGACGCCGCCGGAGTCCTCGACACGGATGCCCCTGATGCCGAGCGCCTCGGCGACCGCCGCGAAGTCGGGGTTCTGCAGCTCGGTCGCGAACGGCAGCTGCCCCGCCGCCTTCATCTCCAGCTCCACGAAGTTCAGCGAGGAGTTGTTGAACACCACGATCTTGGCCGGCAACCGGTTCTGCGTGAGGGTCAGCAGGTCGCCGAGCAGCATCGCCAGTCCGCCGTCGCCGGAGAGCGTGACGGTCTGGCGAGTCCGGTCGTGCGCGAGCACGCCGATCGCCTGCGGCACGGCGTTCGCCATCGACCCGTGCCAGAACGAGCCGAGCATCCGTCGCCGGCCGTTCATCGTCAGGTAGCGGGATGCGTAGACGACCGGAGAGCCGACGTCGGGGATGAAGACCGCGTCGTCCGCGGCGAGCGCGTCGATGCGCCGGGTGAGGTGCTGCGGGTGCACGGGTGCACCCTTGCGGGCGGGCTTCGCGAGGTCGTCGAGCCGCTCACGGGTCCTCGCGTAGTGCTTCTGCGCATCCTTGAGGTGCTTGTCGCCCTTCTGCTCGAGCAGCGGCAGGAGCGCGACGCACGTCTCCTTCACGCCGCCGACGAGCGCGACGTCGACGGGGTGCCGCCTGCCGATCTGCTGACCCCGGATGTCGACCTGCACGACCGTCGCGCCGTCGGGGTAGAACTGCGGGTACGGGAAGTCGGTGCCGAGCATGAGCAGCGCATCCGCCCCATCCATCGCCCGGTAGCCGCTCGCGAACCCCAGCAGGCCCGTCATGCCGACGTCGAACGGGTTGTCGTGCTCGAGGTGCTCCTTGCCGCGCATCGCGTGCACGGTCGGGGCGCCGAGTCGCTCGGCGATCGCGAGCACCTCGGCGTGTGCGCCCGCGGTCCCTGCGCCGCCGAGGATCGTCACGGTCTTCGCCGCGTTGAGCGCAGCGGCGGCCTCCTCGAGCTGCGCGGCGACGGGCAGGACCGCGGATGCGCTCGGGCGGATGCGCGTGCGGCGGTCATCCGAGATCTCGGCCGACGCGACGTCGCCCGGGATGACGAGCACCGCGACGCCCCGCTGCTCGATGGCGGCGCGCATCGCGATCTCGAGCAGGCGGGGCATCTGCTCGGGCGCCGCGACGTACTCGACGTAGACGGAGCACTCGCGGAACAGCTCCTGCGGGTGCGTCTCCTGGAAGTAGCCGGTGCCGATCTCGACGGTCGGGATGTGCGCGGCGATCGCGAGCACCGGCGTGCGGTTGCGGTTGGCGTCGTAGAGCCCGTTGATGAGGTGCAGGTTGCCGGGGCCGCAGCTGCCGGCGCAGACGGCGAGCTCGCCCGTCATCTCCGCCTCGGCGCCCGCGGCGAACGCGGCGGTCTCCTCGTGCCGCACGTGCACCCACTCGAGCGCGTCCTCGACCCGGATCGCCTCGGTGAAGGCGTTGAGCGAATCGCCCGGCAGGCCGTAGACGCGACGCACGCCGTTGAGGACGAGCGTCTGGACGATGTTCTCCGCGACGGTTGCCATGCGGCCCACCATGGCACGCGGTGCCGCCCCGCGACAGAGCCGGATGGCGCTCCATCCTCGGCTCCGGCATGCGCCCGCGAATAGCAAGCGGACGCCGCTCGAGGCGCCCGGGGCCCCTGCCACCCGGTGGGACCCGGTGCACCGGGCCCCGGTCAATGGAGCGGGTCCCGGGCGCGTCGTCCGTTAGTCCCGGGGCCGCTCGACGGGTGTTGCGGGCGCCGCGGGGGCGACGGCCGGCGGCGCGTGGTCGGGGCGCGCATCCGCGCGGGGGCCGCGGAGCCGCTCGAGCGCATCCATGAGGTGGTAGATGACGAGGGTCGCGACCGTGCCGAGCACGATGCCGCCGAACGAGATCTGGCCGGCCGAGAGCGTGAAGTCGGCGATCGCGACGATGAGGCCGACGCCGGCCGCGAACTGGTTGCGCGGGATCGAGAAGTCGACGCCGTTCTCGACCCAGATGCGCACGCCGATGATGCCGATGAGGCCGTAGAGCGCGGTCGTGACGCCGCCGAGCACGCCGGCGGGGGTTGCGAAGATGATCTCGCCGACCTTGGGGGAGAGGCCGAGCAGGATCGCCGTGATCGCCGCGACCCAGTAGGCGGCGGTCGAGAACACCCGCGTCGCGCTCATCACGCCGATGTTCTCGCCGTAGGTCGTCGTGGGGGAGCCGCCGAAGAAGCCCGACAGCACGGTCGCGGCACCGTCGGCGAAGAGCGCGCGACCCGCGAGCGGGTCGAGGTCGCGGCCGAGCAGCTGCCCGACGCCCTTCACGTGGCCCAGGTTCTCGGCGACGAGCGGCAGCACGACCGGCACGAACATCAGGATGGCCGGCAGCAGGGCGGGGTCGAACGTGGGCGCCGTGAACGTCGGCAGCCCGACCCAGGGGGCGGCCTCGACCTTCGACCAGTCGACCTTGCCCATCCCCGCGGCGACCGCGTAGCCGACGACGACGCCGACGAGGATGGCGAGCCGGGCGACCAGACCGCGGAACAGCACCGACGTGAGCACCACCGCGAGCAGCGTGATGGCGGCGAGCAGCGGGTCCTCCGCGAAGTTGTCGCGGGCGGCGGGGGCGAGGTTGAAGCCGATCAGCGCCACGATCGTGCCCGAGACGACCGGCGGCATGACGGCGCCGATCCAGCGCGTGCCCGAGAAGTGCACGATCACGCCGACGATGGCGAGCAGCGCGCCGACCAGGATGATGCCCGAGAGCGCGAACCCGGCTCCGCCGATCTCGGTGGCGGCGCCGATCGGCGCGAGGAACGCGAACGACGAGCCCAGGTAGCTGGGCAGGCGGTTCTTCGTGACCAGCAGGAACAGGATCGTGCCGAGGCCCGAGAACAGCAGCGTCGTCGACGGCGGGAAGCCGGTGATGATCGGCACGAGGAAGGTCGCGCCGAACATGGCGACGACGTGCTGCATGCCGAGCCCGATGGTGCGACCCCAGCCCAGGCGCTCCTCGGGGAGCACGATGTCGGATGCGCCCAGGCGGCTGTCATCGCGGCGGGTCCAGGTGAACATGCGGCTCCTCGGTCTGCTGCACCGAGCGCTCGGCGGCTGCGAGGGCTCGGGTGGCAGCGGCCGGCCGCCTTCGGGATGCTACTCGCCGCCCGGGACTCGCCACGCATCCGCTGCCGCCACGTGAGCCCCGGCGTGCGCAGCTCGAGCGCTCAGTACGCCTGCGCGCGCTGCTCGGTGATCACGTGCAGCAGCACGAAGCGGTCGCGCTCCCGCCAGAGCTCGAGCGCGGTCGCGACCGCCTCCGGCACCTCGCGGTCGGTCTCGACCCGGATGCCGTGCCCGCCGTAGGCGCGCGCGAGCATCGCGAAGTCGGGGTTCTCGAGCTGCGTGCCGGAGATGCGGCCGGGGTGGCGGCGCTCCTGGTGCGTGCGGATCGTGCCGTACTCCTGGTTGTCCACGAGGATCACGAGCGGCGTCGCGCCGATCTGCCTCGCGGTCGCGAGCTCCTGGCCGTTCATGAGGAACTCGCCGTCGCCCGCGATCGAGACGACCTCCCGCTCGGGGAAGTGCAGCGCGGCGGCCACCGCCGACGGGATCGAGTAGCCCATCGACCCGTTGCCGCAGCTCACCATCGACGGGTAGCTGCGGGTGGGGAAGTAGCGGTGCGCCCAGTTCGTGTGCTCGCCGGCGCCGAACGTGACGAGCGCGTGCTGATCGAGCTGCGGCACGAGGTGCGCCATCACGGTGGCCATCGATGCGCGGCCGCCCCGCGGGGTCGGGTCGGGCAGCGCGCTGAACGCCGTCTGCTGCTCGCGGAGCCGGACGGTCCACTGCGTGCGACGCTCGTCCGCGGCGAGCTCGATCTGCTCGAGGTCGCGGACGAAGGCGCTGGGGCGGGCCAGGATGTGATGGCTGACGGCGCCGGAGCGGCCCCGCAACGTCGGGTCGATCGATACGAGGAAGTTGCGTCGCTGCCAGCCCTGGCGCACGAGGAACCCGTTCGTGATGACGTCGCCGGGGAGGGTGCCGACGAAGACCAGCAGGTCGCACTCCTCGAGCACGTCGAGCGTGGGCTTGGGCCGCCCGTAGCCGATCGGGCCGGCGTAGGAGGGCGAGTCGAAGGACACGATGCCCTCGGTGCGCCACTCCGCGACGGCCGGCAGCCGGTGCCGCTCCAGCCATCCCGTGAGCCGCCGCGACGCATCCGCGTCCCAGTCGCTGCCGCCGGTGACGAACAGCGGCTTCTCCGCCTCTCGCAGTGCGTCGCGGAGCGCGTCCAGGTCGTTCGCCGTCATCCCGCCGTCGGCGACCGGCAGCCGGGGCTGCGGATGGCGCTCGACGGTCTCGCGGATGACGTCCTCGGGCAGGCCGATGACCACCGGTCCCGGACGCCCGGCGCGGGCGAGGAACAGCGCGTCGGCGACGACCTCCCGCGCGCGCTCGGCCACGTCGAGGACCACGACGCTCTTCGCCCCGGCGGCGAACCAGCCGTCGACGTCGAACTCCTGGAACGCCTCCTTGTGGCGGTGCGCCAGCGGGATGAGCCCGATGAACAGCACCATCGGCGTCGAGTCCTGCCATGCCGTGTGCACCCCGACGAGCGCGTTCGCGGCGCCCGGCCCGCGCGTCACCATCGCGACGCCCGGCAGCGGCCCGATCTTGCCCTCGGCCTCCGCCATGTAGGCGGCGCCGCCCTCGTGGCGACACACGACCGTCTCCATCGACGAGTCGTGCAGGCCGTCGAGCACCTCGAGGTAGCTCTCCCCGGGCACGACGAAGACGCGCTGGATGCCGTGCTCCTCGAGCACGCGGACGATCGCGTGGCCGGCGGTCTCCGCGGTCGGCGTGCGCGCGGCAGTTGCGGTCGTGGGCTGGGCGGCGAGGACGTGGGCGGTGTCGAGCTGCGTCAAGACGGCTCCTTGTTCCGGCAGTGCAAGCGGTGGGACGAGCGCCGTGCGACCCGGTGCGGTCGCGAGGACGAGCATTCGCGGGCCGCGCATCCGGGAGTGGCGGACGGGGCCGTGAGGATCGGTGGTGCCGAACTGCTCCGAGCGTATGGATCGTGCCGTCGCCTGCCGCGGGCGCCCAGAGCGAAAGTTCGTCCGGTCTTCGCTTCCCGTCAAGACTGGGCTCATCGACGAGACCTACGACGCCTCCGTGCAGGGCTTCACACGGGGTGCAAAGGTGCACTCACATCGGCGAGCCCGGTCCGACCCCGGCAGCAGCGCATGGCACGTCCAGCGCCTCCCCGTCGGCCGCTCCGCCGGCTGCCACGGAACCGTCGCCGCGAGATGAAGCGGCCGGCGCGGTGACCCACCGAAGACGTCCGCCGTGCTGGACGACTCGACGCCCCTGCTCCCGCCGCCAGAGCCCCGGCTCCTCTTCGGTGAGCTCCAGAACGTCGGCTGGGAGGCATCCATGCGGTCATCTCTCGATCTGATTCAGACAGGCACATGACACTCAGAGGCCGGCCGTCCTCTACAGCCGGTCGCCCGGCCGGGATGCTCGCCGGAACCGCAGCGATACACTCTCGCGCCGCCCGCCTGCTGGAGTATGGTGGGCGAGTCCGAGTCCGCCGAGAGCGAGGCAACCGTTCGCGTGAGCCCTGAGATCCCCGTGACTCCATCGTTCGTCGTCGATCAGCCGACGCTGCGACGCTTCTGCGACCGCTTCCAGCGTGCGCTGACGACGCATTGGCCCAACTCCATCCTCGCGTACTCGTTCAAGACCAACTCGCTGCCATGGCTCATCGGGTACATGCGCGACCGGGGAGCGTGGGCGGAGGTGGTCTCGGACACCGAGTATGAGCTCGCACTGGCGCTCGGGTACTCGCCGGACCGGATCGTGTTCAACGGGCCGGTCAAGGGCCGAGAGCGCCTTCGGGCGGCGCTCGTGGATGGATCCGTGGTCAACCTCGATTCCCATCGCGAGGTGAGGTGGGCGTGCGAGCTCGCACAGGAGACCCCCGACCGGGTGTACTCCGTCGGGCTGCGCGTGAACTGGGACCTGGAGGCGCGTTGCCCGGGCGAGAGCGCCACCGCCGACGAGGGCGGACGCTTCGGCTTCACCGTCGACAATGGGGACTTCGATGCCGCGCTCGCAGCTCTGCGCACTGCCGGTGTCCGTGCCGCGGGCATCCATCTCCACGTCAGCTCCCTGACCCGGAGCGTGGACGTGTTCCGGGCGGCGGCGACGGTCGCAGCCGAGCTCATCAGTCTCCGCGGGCTCCGGCTCGACTTCGTCGACATCGGAGGTGGGTTCTTCGGCAGCGAGGATCCGGGTGCCCCCACCTTCGACCGCTACATCGAGGCGATCCGCGAGGCGCTGGGTGAGGCGGTCGATCCGGAACGCACTCGGTTGATCGTCGAGCCGGGGGCATGCCTCATCGCAGTGCCGGTCGAGTTCTGCACCAGCGTGGTCGACGTCAAGACGGTGGGTCCTCACACGGTCGTGGTCACCGACGGCAGCCGGTCAAGCATCGACCCGACATACCGCCGCCAGATGCCGTACGAATACACGCTCGAGACCTCCGCCGAGGCGACCGCAGACCACCAGATCATCAGCGGCTTCACGTGCATGGAGCACGACCGCATCATGCGCCTGCGGCAGGCCCCAGCGCTCGCAGAAGGCGACCGCGTGATCTACTCGAAGGTCGGCGCGTACTCGATGTGCTTCCAGCCGCTGTTCATCGAATACCTTCCCGCGGTGTACGTGCGAGACGAGCTCGGCGCGCTGACCCTGGTCCGCAAGCCCTGGGGCGTCGAGGAGTACTTGCAGGGCAACAGCCTCTACGAGGCTCCGGCCGACGTCGACCCGCCCGCCGACCGCCACGGTGCTGCCGATCGGGAGACCACTTCGAAGGCCTCTCTCCGCACCGAGGCGACCCCGGTCTCGTAGCTCAGCAGCGCCGGGTCCGGTCCGAGTCCCGCCGCAAGCCGGACGACGAGCGTCGGAACATCCGCCCCAGCGAGGTGGACGAACGGATAGCCGCCGCCGAATCGAGGATTGATGTCGATGAGGTGGGGCGTCCCGTCGGCCGCGACGATGACGTCCATGTCCACGGGCCCATTCGGCTGGATGGCCTCGCCGACGCGACGGACGAGATCGTCGAAGGGTCCTGGGTCGACTGTGGTGGCCAGCTCGGTGTCGCCGGAGCGCATGCGGAGCTTGCGTCGAGCGAGCGCACCCAGGAAGGTTCCCCGGCCGTCGATCGAGAAGACACCGTCCACGCCGTACTCGTTCCCATGCACCCGCTCCTGCACGACGACGTGGTCGAGATCTCCGCCGGATGAGTGTCCGAACATGTCGAGGGCGGTGATCGCCACATCCGCCACGGCCGCCTCGAGCTCAGCGGTTCGGACCATGCGGAGCCCGCTCGAGCCGCTCCCGAAGCGATGCTTGACGACGTGCTCCGCTTCCGTCGGAGCCTCGGCGGCGAGGCGACGCGCCTGCGACCCGAGGTATGTGTCCGGCGCGGCGACTCCGTGCTCTCGAAGCGCCGCTGCCATCGCCGCCTTGTCGCAGACCGTGGCAAGGCTGTCCGAATCGAGCACCAGGACGTTGCACCCACCCGCACGCAACTCGTCGCCCAGCCCCGTTGCGAGCACTGCCTGCTCGTAGTCCACGAACGACAGGAGCAAGTCAGGACGTTCGGCGGCGAACCACGAGCGCATCGCCCCGGCGTAGGCCTGATCGTTGTAGGCCGGCATGGCGACCGCCCGGTCGGCGACCAGGAAGGACGCGCTGGTGGTCCGGTATTCCAGCGCGATCACCTCCCCAGGGAGTCCCAGTCGGGCGAGAGCGTCGCGGAACCACTCGATGTAGTGCGCGCGGTGACCCGCCGAGGCGATCGCGACCTTGAAGGTCCGCGTCGCGGTTCGCGATCTGTCTGCCATCAGACTCCTGTCGGATCTGGTGTTGGACATCGTCATCTGACGATACATCCGTGACGGGTTCCGAGCGGGGGATGGTGTCCCGCGGCTCTTCCCCGCCTAACCCTGGATCATCACACGAGAGTCAGGATCATCGGGACCCTGCCGCCCTCTCCAGCGCCGACCTGGCGGAAGCTCAGGTCGGCGAACAGGCGTCGCGCTTCGACGTTCCGTGGGTCCACCTCCAGCCGCAACTGCTTCAGGCCGAGGGTCTGCGCGCGGGCGACCAGGAGTTGCAGCGTGTCCCGGACGAGACCTCGGGCCCCGGGCTCGGCGGCGCCGACGATGTAGATGCTGGCTGCAGTCGGCGTCAGCCCGGTGAATCCACACCACGACCGAGGTTGGCCGGATGGGTCGACGGCGGCCCAATCCATCCGCCCCGGCTCGGCTTGCCCGAACACGACGTCGATGGTCCCCGAGTCCGGCAGAGCCCAGAACGAGCTGCGTGGACGGTGAGGTCCGGGTGACCCCTCCGGCCGCGTCTGCAGCTCGCCGCCGACCAGGCCGACCAGTTCCAGATCGGTGGGCGTCGGGCCGAAGAACTCCCTCACGGTGGCTTGGCCATCTCCCGTGATCCCGTCGCGGCGCAGCACCCTTCCGATGGTTCGCAGGAGGATCGAGAAGTCGAGCCGGAGGCTCCGGTTGTCGACGTACCACACGTCGAGCTCGAGCCGGTCGTCCCAGGACAGGGCGTTCCTACCGCTCACCTGTGCCAAACCGGTCAGCCCGGGGCGCACTTCGTGGCGCCTCATCTGCTGAGGCGAATAGCGAGTCAGGTACGACGCCTTCAGCGGCCTCGGGCCGACGATGCTCATGTCACCTCTCAGCACGTTCGAAAGGCTCGGCAGCTCGTCGAGACTGAGCGACCGTATGCGGCTTCCCGCCCGGGTCATGCGGCCCTCATCGTTGTCGTCACCGAGCTCGGAGTCTGGCTGCAGCATGGTGCGGAACTTGACGATCTCGAACATCCGCCCGTCTCGCCCCGGGCGTTGCTGACGGAAGAGAACTGGTCGACCGAGTTCGAGCGCGACCACCACCGCGGTCGCCGCCATGAGCGGGGCAACGAGAATCACCCCGACGCCCGCCCCGAGGACGTCGAGCGTTCGTTTCAGTCTGTCGTAGCGTCTGCGCTGGCGACCGTCCATCAGCCCCCCGGGCAGCACGGGCGG
>JBAZPY010000013.1:0-11488 GCA_041645515.1 Agrococcus sp. | reverse complement strand
GGACGTGACGGCACCCACCTCGGCGTCGCCGCGCAGCACCGGGTCGCCGGCCGCGACGGGCGCGTTCTGGCTGCCGTCGAGGTGCAGCAGCACCACCCGGCGCGGCGGGGCGCCGAGGTTGTGCACCTTCGCGACCGTCTCCTGGCCGCGGTAGCAGCCCTTCGACAGGTGCACGGCGGTGGTGAGCCAGTCGAGCTCGTGCGGGATGGAGCGCTCGTCGACCTCCGCGACCGACGGCCGTCCCGCGGCGATGCGCAGCGCATCCGCCGCGAGCGTGCCGACGAAGCGCGCGGGGTCGAGGGCCTCGGCCTCGGCGGGCGTCAGGATCGCCTCCGACCAGCGCCACGGCTCCACCGTGGGCTCGCCGTAGCGCACGCCGCCGGGCGCGACCTCTGGCCAGCCGTCGATCCACGCCAGCTCGCCGGCCGGCTCCCCGGCAGCACCGACGACGACCGCCTCGGGCCGCTCGATGCCGACCTCCTTGAAGAACCGCATCCGCGTCAGCCACGTCTCGAGGACGTCGCCGGCGCCCGCGTCGACGACGATCCACAGCGCGTCGCCCGTCTCGCGCAGCCGCAGCACGTGCTCGATGCGCCCCTCGGGCGAGAGCACGAGCGTCTCGGTCGAGGCGCCGGCGGGCAGGCGGTCGATGGCCTGCGAGGTGATCGAGTCGAGCCACGGCAGCCGGTCCGGGCCGGTGAGCCTCAGCACGTCGCGCGGCAGCAGCACGAGCGCGTCGCGTCGCAGCCGGCGCTGCTCGGCCATCGGGTTGCCGACGTGCAGCGGCAGACCGTCGTCGCCGAGCACGGCGTCGGGGATGCGGCGGGCCAGCTCGAGCGCGATCACTGCTCGTTCGCCTCGCTCGGCACGACGCGCGCGAGCCGCGCGGAGGCGTGGCTCTCGAGCCCCTGCCCGAGCGCCGCGAGGTCCCACGCCCACAGCAGGTGCTGGTCGACGAGCCCGAGCATGCGGGTGGATGCGGTGTGCTCCTTCGCGCTCGCGCCGCGCAGCACGGCGTCGGTGGCGAGGTCGATCCGCGGGCCGGCGATCGTGCCGAGGTAGAGCTCGGCGACGCCGGTCGGGTGCGCGATGAGCGCCTGCAGCTCGAACGCGCCGTCGGGGCGGCGCAGCGACTCGACCGCGGAGGCGTCGGGATAGGCCGGCTGGCCCTCGGGCGGCAGCATGCCGGGCCCGGCGTCGGCGGCGTTCGCGGGGCGGGCGAGGCGCCAGAAGCCGGTCTCCGCGGCGAGCGGCGTCAGCTCCTCATCGAGCCGCCACGCGTACGCCTCGTACGCGAGGTAGGGGTGGCCGTGGTGCGCGAACGAGACGCGCTGGGCGAACTCGTGCTCGATCGTGCGGTCACCGACCGGGAACGAGAGCACCCCGGTGCCCTCCCACGTGCCGATGAGCCACTGCAGCGGCCCCAGCTCGGCCGGGAGCGTGGGATCGAGCTCGAGCATCGCTTAGCGCTGGCCCCTGAAGAGGTTGCGGATGACGACGAACGAGACGCCGAAGATCGCCAGCATCGCGAGGCCGAGCAGGCTCAGATAGAAGATCTCGAGGGCGACGATGGGGATTCCAGCCATGGCTCGATGGTAGCCGACTTCGCTCAGCGCCGGGTCGAGGGGCGCCGTCACAGCAGCGTCAGCGGCACCAGGATCGCGCTCGCCACCGCGAGGATCACGACCGAGCCCGCGACGGCCGCGGCGAGCCGGTCGACCAGGCCCGGCACGGTGGGCCCGCCCAGCTGGATCGCGAAGGCCGTGAGCGTGCACGCACCGAGCACGATCGGCAGCCAGATGATGCCGTCGGAGGGCTGCAGCACCCCGACCAGGACCGCCCCGACGAGGGCGAGGGCCCAGACCGGCCACACGCTCCCCCATCGCCACGTCACAGCCCCATTGTGTCCCACCCGCGCTGGGGCTGGAAGCGACAGCGCGCGTCAGGCGACGACTTCGCCGCCCTCTAGGATCGATGCAGGCAGGAGGCTGGATGGCGCACGTCGTGATCTTCACCCGCCGCGACCGGGGTGTGCTGCCGGGCCTGGAGCTGCTCGAGCACCGTGTGACCATGCTGCCGGGGACCGCGGAGGCGGTCGCGCACGCCCCCGATGCCGACGTGCTGGTCGTCGACGGGGCGACCGAGCTGGCCGCCGCCAAGCACCTGTGCAAGCTGCTCGAGCGCGACGCCGTGCCGCTGCTGCTCGTCCTCGCCGAGGGCGGCTTCGCCGCGGTCACGGCCGACTGGGGCGTGACCGACATCGTGCTCGACTCCGCCGGTCCGGCGGAGCTGGAGGCGCGCATCCGGCTCGCCATCACTGGCGTCAAGGCGAGCGGCCCCATCGTGGCGAGCGGCCTCTCGATCGACGAGGCCAGCTACCAGGCGAAGATCGACGGCCGTCCCATCGACCTCACGTACAAGGAGTTCGAGCTGCTCCGCTTCCTCGCGTCGCACCCGGCTCGCGTCTTCACTCGCGAGCAGCTGCTGAGCGAGGTGTGGGGCTACGACTACTACGGCGGCACCCGCACCGTCGACGTGCACGTGCGCCGCCTGCGCGCGAAGCTCGGCGACCTCGAGAGCGTCATCGGCACCGTGCGCGGCGTCGGCTACCGGTTCGAGCTGGTGGACGAATGACCGCGCGCGAGCCCATCGAGCTCGCCCGGGAGCTCGCGGCCGCGTGCGCCGCGCAGGACGGCGTGCCGCCCTTCAACGACCAGGCGCTCGTCGAGCTCGAGCGCGGAGAGCGCCGCACGATCGGCGACGCGGATGCGCTGGCGGTCGTCAGCGACCGGGACCGGGAGGTCGAGCTCGCGGTCGCGCCGAGCGCCCGCGGGCGGGGGCGCGGGGGTGACCTCGCACGCCGCGTCGCCGGCGAGCTCGGCGGCTTCGACGCGTGGTCGCACGGCGACCTCCCTGCCGCGCGCGCGATCGCCGCGTCGCTCGGCATGCAGCGGGTGCGCACGCTGCTGCAGCTGCGGGCGCCCGTGCCGCCGGCGCCGAGCGGGCCCGACCGCCTGCCCGACGGGGTGCGCGCCTTCGAGCCCGCCGACGCATCCGCCCTGCTCGCCCTCAACGCCGCCGCGTTCGCCGACCACCCCGAGCAGGGCCGCATGTCGGCCGACGACCTCGCCGCCCGCATGGCCGAGCCGTGGCACGACGACGCGAACCTCGTGGTCGCCGAAGGCACGGGATCATCGGGCTCTGCGGGCCTCGACGCCTTCGCGTGGGTGAAGCCCGGCGGCGACATCGCCGAGCTGTACGTGCTGGGCGTCTCGCCGACGAGGCAGGGCGCCGGTCTCGGCCGGCGGATGCTGTCCGCCGCGTTCGTGCGGATGCGCGCGCTCGGCGCGACGACCGCGCACCTCTACGTCGAGGGCGACAACGCCCCCGCGCTCACGCTCTACGAGCGAGCCGGCTTCCGGCGGTGGGCGATCGATGTGCGATGGAGGCACGCGCCGTCCAGCGATGGTTGACATGATTGCTGCATGACGGACGGCATCGTGACAGGCACAGGTCGCCCCGGCGAGGACCTCCGGGTGGAGCGCACGGCCAGGACCCTCGAGGAGGAGCAGAGCTTCCACGACGCGAACGAGGCCGACTTCGCCGACTACGACGCGGAGCTCGACTGGTCGGCGGAGCTGCAGGGCGGCGAGACCGTCGACGGCCTGCCCGCCGACCGCTTCCTCGACCGCGAGCTGTCGTGGCTCGCGTTCAACGAGCGCGTGCTCGAGATGGCCGAGGACCCGCGCACGCCGCTGCTCGAGCGCGCGAACTTCCTGGCGATCTTCGCCTCCAACATGGACGAGTTCTTCATGGTGCGGGTCGCCGGCCTCAAGCGCCGCATCGCGACCGGCCTCGCCGTGCCCACCAACGTGGGCATCGCCCCGGCGACGCTGCTCGCGCAGATCGTGCAGCGCGCCCACGACCTGCAGCTGCGGCACGCGCGCATCGCGCTCGAGTCGTTCCAGCCCGAGCTCGACGCCGCCGGCATCCGCGCCGTCAAGTGGCACGAGCTGACGCACGCCGAGCAGGAGGCGATGTCGGCGCGCTTCGAGGCCGAGATCTTCCCCGTGCTCATGCCCCTCGCGGTCGACCCGGCGCACCCCTTCCCGTACATCTCGGGCCTGTCGCTCAACCTCGCCGTGCGCGTGCGCGTGCCGGGCGAGCCGGAGGACCAGTTCGCCAGGCTCAAGGTGCCCGCCGTGCTGCCGCGCTTCGTCGAGCTGCCGCGCGCGGGCCACTCGCAGCGGTTCCTGCCGCTCGAGGAGCTCATCGCGAACAACCTCGACGAGGTCTTCTCGGGCATGGAGATCGTCGAGCACCACGCGTTCCGCGTCACCCGCAACGAGGACGTGACGATCGACGAGGACGAGACCGAGAACCTCATCCAGGCGCTCGAGCACGAGCTGTCGCGACGCAAGTTCGGCCCGCCCATCCGCCTCGAGGTCTCCGAGGACATCGACGACGACACCTTCGCGCTGCTCGTCGACGAGCTCGGCATCACCGACCTCGAGGTCTACAAGCTGCCCGGGCTGCTCGACCTCAGCGGGCTGTTCCAGCTCGCCGGGCTCGACCGGCCCGACCTGCGCTACACGAAGCGCGTGCCCGTCACCGCGGCCGCCTTCCTGCCGACCGACCAGGACGAGCGGGCCGACTTCTTCCAGGCCATCACGCGCAAGGACGTGCTCGTCCACCACCCGTACGAGTCGTTCGCGACGAGCGTGCAGGCGCTGCTGGAACAGGCCGCGGACGACCCCGACGTGCTCGCGATCAAGCAGACGCTGTACCGCACGTCGGGCGACTCCCCCGTGGTGGCCGCGCTCATCCGCGCAGCCGCCGCGGGCAAGCAGGTGCTGGCCCTCGTCGAGGTGAAGGCCCGCTTCGACGAGCAGGCGAACATCCGGTGGGCGCGCCAGCTCGAGCGCGCGGGCGTGCACGTCGTCTACGGCATCGTCGGCCTCAAGACGCACTGCAAGCTCATGATGATCGTGCGGCGCGAGGGCGGCCGGCTCCGCAGCTACTGCCACATCGGCACCGGCAACTACAACCAGAAGACGAGCCGCATCTACGAGGACTTCGGCCTCTTCACCGACAACGACCAGGTCGGCCGCGACATCACCCGGCTGTTCAACGAGCTCTCGGGCTACGCGAGGGAGAAGTCGTACCAGCGGCTGCTCGTCGCCCCCAGGCACCTGCGCAAGGGGCTGCTGCAGCGCATCGAGCGCGAGACGGCCGCGGCGCTCGACGGCCGGCCCGCCCGCATCCGCCTCAAGGTCAACTCCATCGTCGACGAGCAGATCATCGACGCGCTCTACCGCGCGAGCCGGGCCGGCGTCGACGTGGACATCTGGGTGCGCGGCATCTGCTCGATCAAGCCCGGCGTGCCGGGGCTGAGCGAGCGCATCACGATCCGCTCGATCGTCGGGCGCTATCTCGAGCACTCCCGGGTGTTCACGTTCTGGAACGACGGCGACGAGGAGGTGTTCATCGGCTCGGCCGACATGATGCACCGCAACCTGGACCGCCGCGTCGAGGTGCTGATCCAGCTCACGTCGAGCGAGCACAAGCGCGACATCCTGCAGCACTTCGACAAGGCCATGTCGCCGCTGACCGCGTCGTGGTGGGCGGAGTCCGACGGCACCTGGACGCGCCGCTTCTACGCGGACGACGGCACGCCGCTCGACGACCTGCACCGCGACCGGATGCTGCAGATCCAGCGACGCAAGCGGCCGGGCCGATGAGGGCGGCCCGATGAGCGCGGCCGTGGCCGCGCTGACGCCCGTGCTGGCCGCGGGCGCGCTCGTGTGGCGGGAGGTGGACGGCGAGGTGCTCGTGCTGCTCGTCGAGCGCACGCAGCACCGCGACCACTCGCTGCCGAAGGGCAAGCTCGACCCGGGCGAGACGCTGCCCGCCTGCGCGGCGCGCGAGATCGAGGAGGAGACCGGTGTGCGCATCGCCCTCGGCGCACCGCTGGGCACGAGCGAGTACCGGCTCCCCGACGGCCGGGACAAGGTCGTCTACTACTGGCAGGCGTTCGTCGACGAGGACGAGGTCGCGCGGGCGCCGTTCACGCCGAACGACGAGATCCTCGAGCTGTCGTGGCTGCCGGTCTCGGTCGCGAAGGCGCGCTGCACCTACGAGCACGACGTGCACATCATCGAGCGCTTCGAGGAGCGGCTCGCCGCCGGGCACGCGCGCACCTTCCCGATCATCGCGCTGCGGCACGCCAAGGCGGCCAACGCGTTCACCTGGGGGGGCCCGGATGCGTCCCGGCCGCTGACCGAGCGGGGTGAGCGGCAGGCGCGCTCGGTCGCGCCCGGCATCGCGGCGTACGGCCCGCAGCGGATCGTCACGTCGGACGCCGTGCGATGCCGCCAGACGGTCGCGCCGCTCGCCGAGCTGCTCGGCGTGCCGCCGAAGGCGACCGCCGCCATCAGCCAGGAGTCGTCGGTCGACCCCCGGGCGGCGCTCGAGGAGCGCATCGGCAGGGCGGTGCGCAAGCGCCGCGGCACGCTGCTGTGCTCGCACGCCCCGATCATCCCCGAGATCGTCACGGCGGTCGTGCACGCGGCGAACGGGCTGGAGTCCGAGCGCACGCATCGCGCGTCGATGCTGCACACGGCCGAGTTCACCGTGCTGCACGTGAGCGCCGGTGAGGAGCCTGCGCTCGTCGCGCTCGAGACGCACGCGCCCGCGGTGCCCTGACGCATCCGCCGGCCAGCGTCCCCCTCCTGCTGGCTAGCCCGCGGTCGCCTCGAAGCCCGTCATGCGGATGAGCCTGGCCGGCACGCCCGCGACGATCGCGTCCGCGGGCACGTCCTTCGTGACGACGGCGCCGGCGCCCACGATCGCGCCGTCACCGATCGTCACCCCGGGCACGACGGTGACGGATGCGCCGAGCCACACCTTGCGGCCGATGACGATGGGCGCCGGCTCCATGTCGCCGCGGCGCTCCGGGTCGACGCCGTGGTTCAGCGTCGTGAGCGTGCTGCCGTGCCCGATGAGCGAGCCGTCGCCGATCGTGATGCCGCCGGTGTCCTGGAAGCGGCATCCCATGTTGATGAAGACGTCCTTGCCGAGGGTGAGGCCGAGGCCGAACTCCGAGCTGAACGGCGGGAAGACCGTCACCGACGCATCCACCGGCCGTCCCGTGAGCTCGCCGAGCAGGGCGCGCACCTCGTCGGGCGTGCGATAGCCGCCGTTCAGCTCGGCGACGATCCGCAGCGCCTCCTGCGCGCGCCGGTGCATGAAGTCGTGCTCCGGGGAGCCGGCCGCGATCGTGGCGCCGCTGGCGACGTGGGCGAGGAACTCGGGGAGGGTCGTCACGCGGCAAGCCTAGGAGGAGGGGCGGCCGGCCGAAGGGGCGGATGCGTCTCGATACCGGCGCTTCGCGGCCCACTCGACCGACGGGGAGGGGTTCACCCGAAGCGATCCTCGTCGTGTGGCCGTGCTCGATGCGTGCAGTCCCGGTGATCGGCATCCCGTCCTCTGCCGGGTGCGCACGACGGGTCGCCCTCGAGCCGGCGATCGACGATCCGGTGCCCGAACCGGCACGGTCCCCAATCGGCGATCGCCGGCCAGTTCCAGTTCACCGCGCGTTCACATCGAAGGTCTTCCATATGCATGTCGCGCCCATCGCGACTTCGATCCAGCGGCGCGCGCCGCACACGAGAGGAACATCGTGACCAAGTCCTTCACCAAGTCGGCGGTGCTCACTGCTGCGATCGGCGCCGCAGCGCTGATGCTCGCCGCTTGCGGCGGCCAGCCCGCTGCGCAGTCCCCGTCCGCCGCCGCCGGCGACGCGCTCTCCGGCCCGGTCGTGGCCGACGGCTCGTCGACCGTCGCACCGCTCAGCGAGGCAGCCGCAGATCTCTTCCGCGATGCGGAGCCGGACGTCGACGTGACCGTCTCGACCAGCGGCACGGGCGGCGGCTTCCAGGCGTTCTGCGCGGGCGAGACCGACATCTCGAACGCCTCGCGCGCGATCAAGGACGAGGAGGCAGAGGCGTGCGCTGCCGCGGGCATCGACTTCACCGAAATCGTGGTGGCGAACGACGGTCTCTCGGTGGTCGTGAACCCCGAGAACGACTGGGCGGACGACCTGACCCTCGAGCAGCTGCAGACGATCTGGTCGCCTGAGTCCGAGGGCGAGATCATGAACTGGAACCAGGTGGACCCGTCCTTCCCGGACCAGCCGCTCACGCTGTTCGGCGCCGGCACCGATTCGGGCACGTTCGACTACTTCACCGATGCCGTGAACGGTGAGGAGGGTGCCATCCGGACCGACTACAGCCCGTCGGAGGACGACAACATCACCGTGCAGGGCGTCTCCGGCGACATCGGCGCCATCGGCTTCTTCGGTCTCAGCTATGTCGAGGAGAACGAGGGCGCCATCCGCGCGGTCGCGGTCGACGGCGTCATGCCCAGCACGGAGACCGTGCAGGACGGGTCGTACACGCCGCTTGGTCGCGAGCTGTTCATCTACGTCAACAACGCCTCCTACGCCGAGAAGCCTCAGGTCGCCGCCTTCGTGGACTTCTCGCTCGAGAACCACCAGGAGATCGCGGAGGCCTCGCTGTTCGTGCCGCTGACCGAGGAGCAGGTCGAGGTCGCTCAGGACGAGCTGGCCACGCTTCGCTGAGGCGAGCGACTCACATGACGAGCATCACTGCACGGAAGGGTGGTCCGGGGCTTGCCTCGGGCCACCCGGCCTCGCCGTCGCCCTCGCCATCGCTCCGCGGACGCCGCCGCCCCGGCGAGGCGCTGGCGAAGGTGGCGTTGCGGCTGGCGGCCGGGATCACGATCGTGACGACGCTGGGCATCGTCGCCGCGCTGCTCGTCCCATCCCTGGGATTCTTCGCAGAGGTGCCGGTCTCCGACTTCCTCTTCGGTGATCGATGGGCACCCCGCTTCGCTGAGGCGTCGTTCGGCGTGCTGCCCCTGGTGACAGCGACGCTCTGGACAACCGTGATCTCGCTCGCGGTGGCGGTGCCGCTCGGCCTCGGGGCGGCGATCCTCCTGTCGGAGTATGCGAGCGCCCGGCTGCGCAAGGTGCTCAAGCCGCTGCTCGAGATCCTCGCGGGCGTCCCCACCGTGGTGTACGGCTTCTTCGCGCTGCAGTTCGTCCAGGCCACGGTCCTGCGCGAGTGGCTGCAGCTGCCGACGGGCGCATTCAGCGTCCTCGCCGCAGGCCTCGTCATGGGCGTCATGATCGTTCCGACGATCGCCTCCATCTCTGAGGATGCGATGTCTGCTGTACCGCAGGCACTGCGCCAGGGATCGGCAGCGCTCGGCGCGAACCGCATGCAGACGACGTTGCGCGTGGTGTTTCCCGCGGCGTTGTCGGGGATCATCGCGGCCGTCGTGCTCGGTGTCTCGCGTGCGGTCGGGGAGACGATGATCGTCGCCATCGCCGCAGGGAACCAGGCCGTGGTCGTCACGGATCCGTTGCAACAAGGGCAGACGATGACCGGGTTCATCGCCAACGCCGCGCTCGGCGACTCACGGGTGGGCTCGCTCGAGTACGACACGCTCTTCGCGGTCGGCCTGCTGCTCTTCTGCATCACCCTCCTCATCAACGCGATCAGCATCGCGCTCGTGCGACGCTTCCGAGAGGCCTACTGATGACCACGCTGCAGTCCGCCATCCGAGGCATCCGCCCGCTCACCGGGCGTGGAGGCGAGCGCCGGCCGGGCCCCGTCGTGTTCCTCGTGCTGCTCTGGCTGTCGCTCGTAGTGGCCTTCGGCGTGCTCGCGACGCTCATCGTCACGATCGTGCTCGAGGGCATGCCCCAGTTCACGACCCGCCTCTTCACGGAGTACCCCGCCTCGTCGCCGGACGAGGCGGGCGCTCGGCCAGCCATCCTCGGTTCGATCTGGGTGATCGCCACGACTGCGGTGATGACCGTCCCCCTTGGCATCGCGGCCGCAGTCCATCTCGAGGAGTTCGCCGATCAGCGCAACTGGTTCAACCGCCTCATCGAGCTGAACGTCCAGAACCTCGCCGCCGTGCCATCGATCGTCTACGGACTGCTGGCGCTCGCGTTCCTGTCGATGCTGGGCGTCCGTGACAAGAGCATCGTCATCGGTGGTGCGCTCGCCCTGTCGCTCCTGATCCTGCCGGTGGTCATCATCGCGACGCGCGAGGCACTGCGCGCCGTACCGGCGGAGATCCGCCAAGCGTCGCTCGCCCTCGGCGCGACGCCGCTGCAGACCACTTGGCGGCAGACGCTCCCGGCGGCAGTGCCCGGCATCGCGACCGGGACGATCCTCGCCCTCTCCCGAGCGCTCGGGGAGGCCGCTCCACTGCTCGTGCTCGGAGCGCTGGTGTTCGTCAGCTTCGACCCGAACGGCCTGCTATCCGGATACACGACCCTGCCGATCCAGATCTTCGGCTGGACCGGACGACCGCAGGCGGGCTTCCACGAGCTCGCCGCCGCGACGAGCGTGCTGCTGCTCGTCGTGCTGCTCGCGATGAACGCTGTCGCAATCCTCATCCGCAATCGATTCCAGAAGCGTTGGTGACGCATGACCATCCGACCTGAGACGCCCATCGTCCACGTGCAGGCGCGCAAGCGCAGAGAGATCGAGGACGTGCCGCCGCAGCCGGTCCTCAGCTGCGAAGGCGTCGATGTCAGCTACGGCGACTTTCGCGCGGTCAGGGGCGTCGATCTCGACTTCGGGGTCAACGAGATCACTGCGCTCATCGGTCCCTCCGGCTGTGGGAAGTCCACGCTGCTGCGCTCCCTGAACCGGATGAACGACCTCATCGAGGGTGCCCGGGTGGACGGCAAGGTGCTCTTCCACCAGCAGGACCTCTACGCGCGCGACGTGGACCCGATCGAAGTACGGCGCCGGATCGGCATGGTCTTCCAGAAGCCCAACCCGTTCCCGAAGTCCATCTACGACAACGTCGCGTACGGGCCGCGCGTCACCGGCATGCGCGTCAGCTCCATGGACGACCTGGTCGAGGAGGCGCTGACGCGAGCGGCGCTCTGGGACGAGGTGAAGGACAAGCTGCGGGACTCGGCGTTCGGGCTCTCCGGTGGTCAGCAGCAGCGCCTGTGCATCGCGAGGACGATCGCCGTGAAGCCCGACGTCATCCTCATGGACGAGCCGTGCTCGGCCCTGGATCCCATCGCCACGTCGCGCATCGAGGACCTCATGCAGTCGCTGCGCGACGACTACACGATCGTGATCGTCACCCACAACATGCAGCAGGCGGCGCGCGTGGCTGACCGGACGGCGTTCCTGACGGCGCAGGTGGATGAGCACGGCCAGCGCTTCGGGGCGCTCGTCGAATTCGGTCGCACGTCGCAGATCTTCGAGCGCCCCGAGGACGAGCGGACCTCGGACTACATCTCCGGCAAGTTCGGCTGATGCTGGCTGCGACTGGTCACGCGACCGTGGTCGCGGTCGGCGAGTCGCTCGTGCGAGGCAGCCCCGCCGAGCACCGGTTCCATCACTTCCATGTCGCGCACCGACCCCAG
>JBAZPY010000012.1:0-11561 GCA_041645515.1 Agrococcus sp. | reverse complement strand
GCGCGGTGCTGCTCACCGCCAGCGACCTCACGCGTGCCAGCACATGCGAGTGGCAGGTGCTCACCGCGCTCGACGCCCGGCTCGGCCGACGTGAGCCGGTGCCCCAGGAGACCGACGCGATGCTGGACCGCACGGCGATGCTCGGGGATCGCCACGAGGAGGCGCTGCTCGCCGAGCTCCGCACGCGCACCGAGGTCGTCGAGATCCCCAAGCCGTCGCTCGACGCCGAGGCGCGGTCGCTGGCCGTCGCGCTGACGCAGCAGGCCGTCGACGCCCGCGCGGGTGCCGTCTTCCAGGCCGCGTTCGAGGGCGAGCGCTTCTTCGGCTACGCCGACTTCATCGAGCTCGACGACGAGGGCCGCTACGTCGTCTCCGACGCCAAGCTGGCGCGCCGCGCGAAGGTGACCGCGCTGCTGCAGCTGGCCGCGTACGCCCGAGCGCTCCGCACGATGGGGGTGCCGGTCGCCGACGAGGTGCGCCTGCTGCTGGGCGACGGCACCGTGAGCGTGCACCAGCTGCGCGACATCGAGCCGGTGCTGCTCGAGCGCCGCGCTCGGCTCGAGCGCGTCGTCGACGAGCGGCTCGCCGCCGCATCCGCGCTCGCGTGGGGCGCCGAGGGAGTCCTCGCGTGCGGCCAGTGCGCGGCGTGCGCGGAGCAGATCGCGCTCCACGACGACGTCTTCCAGGTCGCCGGCATCCGGAAGCAGCAGCGCGACCGCCTGCGAGCGGCCGGCATCGGGACGATGACGCAGCTCGCGAGCGCCGCCGCCGGCCCGAAGGGGATGGCGGAGGCGACGTTCGCCGCCCTGCAGCGGCAGGCGAGGGCGCAGCTGCGCTCGCGCGACGCATCCGCCGTGACCGTCGACGTCGTCGACGGCGCCGCCATCCGCGACCTGCCGCCGCCATCGCCGGGCGACCTCTTCTTCGACTTCGAGGGCGACCCGCTCTGGCAGCACGGCGACGTCTGGGGGCTCGACTACCTCTTCGGCGTGCGCGACGCCGACGGCGAGTTCACCGGCTTCTGGGCGCACTCGCTGCCCGAGGAGCGGCAGGCGCTCATCGACTTCCTCGCCTACGTCGGCGAGCGGCGGCAGCGGCATCCCGACCTGCACATCTACCACTACGCCTCCTACGAGCGCACGCACCTGCTGAGCCTCGCGGCCCGGCACGGCGTCGGCGAGGAGCAGATCGACGACCTGCTGCGCGACGGGGTGCTCGTCGACCTCTACCCGGTCGTGAAGCGGTCGCTCGTGGTGGGCAGCCCGAGCTACTCGCTGAAGAAGCTCGAGCCGCTCTACATGCCCGGCGAGCGGATGGGCGAGGTGACGAACGCGGGCGACTCCATCGTGTGGTTCCAGCAGGCGACCGAGCTGCGGGAGGCCGGTGACGCGGCGGAGGCCGCGGCGCTCTTCGCGCAGATCGAGGAGTACAACGCGTACGACGTGGAGTCGACGCACCGGCTGCGCGACTGGCTGCTCGGCCTCGTGCCCGAGCGAGCGGCGGCCCCGACGGGCGAGGCGACTCCTCCGGAAGGGCTCTCGCCCGAGCGGGCGGAGGTGATCGCCGCGCGCGAGGCCCTCGTCGAGCGGCTGCTCGCGCCAGCCGGGGAGGATCCCGCGCTGCGCAGGCCCGACCAGATGGCGCTCGCGCTCGCGGCTGCCGCGGTCGGCTACCACGCCCGCGAGCGCAAGTCGTTCTGGTGGGAGCACTTCGAGCGGCTCGACAAGCCGCTCGACGACTGGCGCGATCAGAAGGACGTCATCACGGTCGACGAGGTGCTCGAGGTCGGGCCGTGGCTGCCGGCGAAGCAGAGCCTCGTGCGCCACGTGCGCTTCCGCGGCACCGTCGCGCCCGCCACGCGGCTCTCCGACGAGACGACGCAGCAGTTCGCGGTCTACGAGCCGCCGCACGTGACGGCCGAGGGCCCGCCGGCATGGCGCTCGACGCACACGAAGACGACGCTGACGCTCGACGAGGACGTGTTCGAGCTCGTCGAGAGCGCCGGCCGGCGCGACACCGCCATCCCCTGGGACGCGACCCCCATCGCGCTCGCCCCGGCGCAACCGCCGAACAGCGCGCCGCTCGAGCAGTCGATCGAGCACTGGGCGGATGCGGTCGCAGCCGCCGTCGAGGGCCGCGGCGACCTCGCGGGCGCCCTGCCCGCCGACGCCTCGCTCGACGTGCTGCGGCGCCGCGCGCCGGCACGGCTCGCGGAGGTGGTCGGCGACGGCACGACCGACGCGATCGTCCGCTCGCTCGCCGAGCTCGACGCATCCTTCGTCGCCGTGCAGGGTCCGCCCGGCACCGGCAAGACCTACACGGGTGCGCGCGTCATCGCCGAGCTCGTGCGGCGTGGCTGGCGCGTCGGCGTGGTCGCGCAGTCGCATGCGACGGTCGAGCACATGCTCGACGGGGTCGTGGAGGCGGGTGTCCCCGCGGACCGCGTCGTGAAGAAGCTCCGCGACGGCGATACCGACGCGCATCCGTGGACAGCCGCGAAGGACGCATCCGTCGCCCTCGGCGGCGAGCCGGGCGTCATGGGCGGCACTGCGTGGAACTTCGCGGGCCACGCGAACAAGGGCTTCCCGCCGCTCGACCTGCTCGTCATCGACGAGGCGGGCCAGTTCTCGCTCGCCAACACGATCGCGGCCGGGCGCGCGGCGCGACGCTTGCTGCTGATCGGCGACCCGCAGCAGCTGCCGCAGGTCAGCCAGGGCACGCATCCGGCGCCGGTCGACGGGTCGGCGCTCGGCTGGCTGTGCGACGGCGCGGCGGTCATCCCCGAGCGCTTCGGCTACTTCCTCGGCACCTCGTGGCGGATGCATCCGCAGCTGTGCGCGGCCGTCTCCGACCTCGCGTACGACGGGCGGCTCGGCGCGCACGACTCCGAGCGGCGGCTCGCGGGCGTCGAGCCTGGCCTCGAACCGGTCGAGGTGCAGCACGCGGGCAACACCACGCTGTCGGTCGAAGAGGCGGATGCCGTGGTCGAGATCATGCGCGACCTGGTCGGCCGCGAGTGGCGCGACGGCACCGCGCAGGGTCGAATCAAGACGCGGCCGCTCGCGCCGAGCGACGTGATCGTCGTCGCGCCCTACAACGCGCAGGTCGGGCTGCTCCACGACCGGCTCGTCGCCGCCGGGATGGGCGCCGCGTCGGTCGGCACGGTCGATCGCTTCCAAGGGAGGGAGGCGGCGGTCGTGATCGTCTCGATGGCGGCGTCGAGCGCGGTCGACGTGCCGCGCGGCATCGAGTTCCTGCTGTCGGTCAACCGGCTCAACGTCGCGATCTCGCGCGGGCAGTGGTGCGCGTACCTCGTGCACTCGCCGGGGCTGCGCGGGCACCTGCCGCCCACGCCGGAGGGGGTGGCGCAGCTGAGCGCGTTCCTGCGGCTGCTCGCTACGGGAGTAGGTCGAGCATCTGGGGCCGCGCCTTCATCGCGTGGATGATGAGCTCGTTCCCGCTGTCGAACACGAGCACCACCGTTTCCAAGAGGCGTCCGCGATGGTCGAATCCGAGGCGCAGCTGCCGACCCGGACTCTCCTCATCGAGATCCTCGATCCAGAGCGCCCAGGTGGCCGCCTGAATCGCGTCCTCCGGTTCGATGCCGTGCTTCAGCGCCGCGTCGTGGACCTTCACTGATCGGCGGCGGCCAACGCTTCGCGGATGACGTCGGAGCGCGTCAACCCGCGCCGGGCAGCACGCGCGTCGATCGAAGCGACCTCCTCGGCTGTCAGGCGCAACGGGATGACCTGGGTCGGTCCCGCGCCCCGGCCTGGGCGGCCCCGCCCTCGCTTCTTCAACGCCGCGGCGTCGTATCCCGCTGCAGCTTCGGCCGCCCAAGCGGCGATCTGCGCCTCGTCGACCGGCACCCCGTCGATCGTCTCGTGCTGCGCCATACGATTAGCGTATTACGAAAATCGCGACCCGTCCATCCTGTTCAGTGCGACCAGCGGCGGCAAGGTCGCGATCTTCGCCGGCGGCGTCCCGCTGACGCGTGACGGCGTCGTGGTCGGCGCGGTCGGCGTCAGCGGCGGCTCCCGCGAGCAGGACCCGTCGGTCGCCGAGGCGGGCGCGGCCGCGTTCTGATCGACGCCAGGGCGGGAGCCGAGGAGACTCCCGCCACGTCGGTCATCGCTGAGCGCACTGCCGGCATGGCCGCGAAGTGCCCGTGCCAAACCTGCGGTTGTGTGCCGGTATCTGGCTGCCTGTGGGGCAGTCGCTGTAGACGTGATGAACGCCCGGGTCGCTCGGATCGGCCGAGTGAAAGGGCGAAGCTCGCATGTCGTACCTCCTCGCTCTCGCGAGTGAGGATCGCTCAGGCCACTGACGCCGCATCGTGGGTCGCGCCGATGGGCGACGAGCATCACCCCGGCCGGCCCAGGGCGTCAGACTTGCTCGTGATCACTCCGCCCGCCAGGCTTACCCCTACCGCGACCCCGAGGAGCCAGCGATGACCGACGACCGCCGCAGCGACGCCGACGCCAACCTGGCCGCCTACCTCAACGAGCACCTGCTCGCATCGGAGGGCGGCGTGCAGGCGTTCAAGGCCGCCGCGCGCACGTTCGAGGGCACCAAGCACGAGGCCGCGCTCCTGGCGCTCTCGGACGAGATCGCCCGCGACCGCAAGGACCTCGCCCGCATCATCCAGCAGCTCGGCTACCGGCCGAAGGGCTGGAAGCGGCTGCTCACCGTCGTGCTCCGCGCCGGCGGCGGCGTCAACCCCGTCAACCTGCTGCGCCTGCGTCGCAGCTCGATGGCGCAGCTCGAGCTCGACTTCCTCACCGGCGCGGTGCGCGCCAAGGGGTCGATGTGGGATGCGCTGCTCGAGCTCGCGGAGCACGACCCGCGCCAGGACCGCAAGCTGCTGCTGTCGCTGCAGCTGCGCGCCGATCAGCAGATCGCCGAGGTGCAGCGGATCAGCCGGGAGACGGTTCGCGAGCGCTTCGCGTAGCCGATGCCGTCGCACCATCTGAACTCAGCGCATCCCGCGCGCCGCGCGGTGACCGGCTCGGCCATCGTCGTCGTCACCGGCGCGGTGCTCCTGGGGTGCAGCCCGGCGGGCGCGGTGCCGTCCGGAGCGCGCCCCGCGCCGACCGCGACGGCCCAGCTCGAGCGCACCGCTCCGCCAGCGGCGCCCACCGAGGCGTCGGTGCCGACCGCCACGCCCACCCCGCAGTCCGACATCGAGGAGACGGCGTCGGCCCTCCCGCTGATCGACGAGACGACACGGACGCCCGAGTACCGGCGCGACGACTTCGGCGACGGATGGGTCGACGTCGACCGCAACGGCTGCTCCACCCGGCAGGACGTGCTCCAGCGCGACCTGCAGGGCGAGACGCTCGCCGACGACGGCTGCACGGTGCTGACCGGCACGCTGCCGGCCGACCCGTACACCGGGGCGACGATCGAGTTCGCGCACGACCGGGTCGGCGGTGACAGCCAGGCCGTGCAGATCGACCACATCATCAGCCTGTCTGCGGCGCACCGCGGCGGGGCGTGGGCATGGAGCGATGACGAGCGGGTCGCCTTCGCCAACGACCCGGCGACGCTGCTCGCCGTCGATGGCCCCACGAACGCCTCGAAGGGCGACCGCGGTCCTGCCGACTGGATGCCGGAGAACCCCGGCTCCTGGTGCGAGTACGCCGCCGACTACGCGTCGATCGCCTCCACCTACGGCCTGGCCGTCTCGGCGGCCGACCGGCAGATGCTCGTCGACGTGCTCGCCGCGTGCGCGTGACGCAGCGGCGCAGCGCTGAGGACGTCGCCGCTTCCGGCCTATTCAGGCGTCTTCGATGTTCACCAGCAGGTGCGCTGGCGCCGCCCACATGCCGCCAGCGCTCTCGCACCGTCACATCTAGGTCTACGCGCGAACAGGGCTGCCACCGCGAGGCCGTTCGCGCCGCGCCGATGACGACTGCGACGGGCGTGCCACCTTCGTTTCCCGTTCGGCATTCTTGAGCATTGCCTAGGGCTACCGGAGTCTGGAGCAGCACGGTCTCGAGGGGCTGCACGCACCGATCCAGATGTCGGACCCGCCGTCAGGTGGCCGCGCCAATCCCACGGGTAGCGGTCCGCACTCCGCTGGTGTCGGCCCGTACCGCTAACCTCGCGGCATGAGCGCGCCCGACATCGATGACGAAATCATCGGTCAGTTCTCGGCACTTGCAGGAGATGCTCACTTGACCATCGTGCTCGGCGCGGGAGCCTCCGCGCCGTCGGGCCTACCTCAGTGGGACGATTTCGCGACGAGGCTCGCCACCTCGAGCGGCCTAGTCGCGACCGAAGACGTCGCACGCGTCCTGCTCAACAAGCAAGACCACACGATCATCTTGGAGGCAGCGCACGCGCTCGCTGGTGAACGCTGGCCGCAGTTGCTCGGGGCGGCACTTTTCGAGCACGGAGCGCTCCCCCCGCTGCCGTCGCCGCTCCACCTGGCTGCCGCGAGCCACCTAGCGGAGTTGCCACATGCCACCACGCTCGCGACGCTGAACTTCGACACGCTGCTTGAGGAAGCGGTCTTGACGACCGGGGGCGCGGTGGTGGTCGGTTGGGATGGAGAGGACGAACCGGGTGTTCCAACCGTGCACCACCTTCACGGCGTCGTATTTCCTAACGATGCGATCGGCCCAATCGTGGGCTATCGCGACTATGCCGAGCTCGTGTCCAACCCAGACGCGTGGCAGCGTCGCTTCCTCTCCGCCGCCCTCCATCGCGGTCCAGTCTTGCTGGCAGGCACGTCATATCGGGACCCCGACATCCGCCACTGGTTGCACGTCATCCTCCGTGACGAAGCGCTGTCGCACACAGCCATGGTCACCATCGTCAGAGAAGGCTTGGGACTCGACCGAGACACCTTCGAAGCCATCAAGCAAGCACTCGCCGCGGAGTGGGAGGCGATCGGTCTGACTGCACTCACCATGCAAGACCTCACTGACGTCGCGCTAGTCATCCGAGAGCTCCAGTTCGTCGGCACACCGGGGTACCAGTCACCCCGCGACCGCGCACGTCGCACCTGGACAACTCACGACAAGGCCTTCCGTGCGCTGCAGCACGGCTACGCGCAATCGCTCGCGCGGGACGCCGCACGCATCGCGGCGACACTCAAGGTCGGCGCGCACCGCGCTACGTTGTGGCTCGCGGACGGTGACGGAAAGCTGGCCCGCTGGGCGACCGACGGTCACGAGTACGCGACCGTTCAGCACCTCAAGCGAGTACCGACGGGTCACGACAGTTTCTGGATCGCCGGTGAAGCCATCGCGGCCGAAGAGGTCAAGCTGAAGGACGTCGACCGCCAACCCGGCGTTAGCCCGACCTGGCGCTCCGTCCTCGCGATTCCGATCTTCGTGGGAGACGGTCGACTACCGGACATCGCTACGGCAGTGGTGACGTTCGGGCTGGACGAGGGCGCATCCCGGTTGCTAGACCAAGACGACGACTGGTCGAGCCTCGTGGAGCAACTCAGCACTGAGTGGGGTGCCCGAATCAATGCTGTCTCGTTCGCATGAAAAAGGACTATCGTTAGCCGCACGCCAGGAGGACCGATGACCACGAACAGTAGCTCGAACCCCCGCAACTCGAAAACCGGCTCGTACACAGTACGAGTGCAGAAGAGCGCCGCCACAGGCAAGTTCGTCTCTGGGTCGAAGCCGCAAGGTCGCATCATCGTCCGAGACCAGCCGAAGAAGTCCTCGTAGTCAGAGCTGCAAGCGCGCTCTGTAGTCCGCGTCAGCGTCAGCGCCGGCGGCCTGCCTTGCCCGACAAGTCTCTGGAGGCCGCATGACCAGCGCTGTCATCGTCGGCGCGGGACCCAACGGGCTCACCGCCGCCGCCGTGCTCGCTCGCGCGGGGCTCGAGGTGACCGTGCTGGAGCGGCTGCCGTACGTCGGCGGTGCCAGCTCGTCGGTCCCCGCGTTCGGCGATCAGGCGATCATCGATCCCGGCGCCTCCGGGCATCCGTTCGGCATCACGAGCCCCGCGTTCCGCGATCTCGGCCTCGAGCAGCACGGGCTCGAGTGGGTGCACGCGCCCGTGCCCATGGCGCATCCGCTGCCCGGCGGCCGTGCCGCGATCCTCCACCGCGACGCCGAGCAGACCGCCCGCGAGCTCGGGGTCGACGAGCGCGCGTGGCTCGCGCTCCACAAGCCCGCCACCGACGACCCGAACGGCACGGCCGAGAGCATCCTCGGGCCGATCGTGCGCATCCCGAAGGACCCGGTGCTGCTCGCCCGCTTCGGGCTGCGCGGCGCATGGCCGGCGACCCTGCTCGCGCGCACCCTCTTCCGCTCGGGCGCGGCCCAGGCGCTCTTCGCCGGGAGCGTGACCCACGCCACGCTGCCGCTCGGCATGCCGCTCACGACCGCGTTCGGCATCGCCTTCGGGGGCGTCGGCCACAGCGCGGGCTGGCCGTTCGCGAAGGGAGGGTCGCAGTCGATCGCGGATGCCCTGCGTCGCGTCGCCGAGCTGCACGGCGCGCGCATCGAGACCGGCGTCGAGGTCACCGACCTGCGCGACCTGCCTCCCGCCGATCTGATCCTGCTCGACGTGACGCCGCACCAGCTCGTGCGGATGGCGGGCGACCGGCTGACCGGCCGCTACGCGAAGCGGATGCGCTTGTGGAAGTACGGGCCCGCGGTGTCGAAGCTCGACCTGCTGCTCGACGGGCCGATCCCGTGGCAGGACGTGCGCGCGGAGGGCGCCGGCACCGTGCACGTCGGCGGCACCCTCGCCGAGGTCGTCGAGGCCGAGCACGCGGTGGCGGTCGGGCGGATGCCCGACAAGCCGTTCGTGCTGCTCACCCAGCCGACCGCGGCCGACCCCGAGCGGGCGCCCGCCGGGAAGCACCTCGTGTGGGCCTACGCGCATGTGCCGCACGCGTGGCCGGGCGACGCATCCGCCGCCATCGAGTCGCGCATCGAGGAGTACGCGCCGGGCTTCCGCGACCGCGTGCTCGAGCGGCAGTCGATGCCGCCGGCGGCGCTCGAGCTGTGGAACCCGAACCTCGTCGGCGGCTCGATCGGCGGGGGCACGCTCGCCGGCACGCAGCAGCTGCTGCGGCCGGTGCTCGCGCATCCGTACCGGGTGCCGATGCCGGGGCGGGTGTTCCTGTGCTCGTCGTCGACGCCGCCCGGCGGCGGGGTGCACGGCATGAGCGGCTGGCACGCGGCGCACGCGGCGCTGCGCGAGATCGGCGTGCACGAGGACTGAGCGATGGACTGGGCCGCGATCGTCGCCTGGCTCGACGCCCCGCACGCCGAGCTGGCGCGGCAGGTGCTGCAGCGCGGCACGGCCGCCATCTTCGCGGTCGCGTTCCTCTCCACCTTCATGCAGTTCCCGGCGCTGCTGGGCGAGCACGGCCTGTCGCCCGCGCCGCGCTACATCGCCGCCGGCGGGCTCGAGGGCCAGCCGAGCATCTTCCGGTGGCACTACTCCGACCGCTTCCTGCGCCTCCTCTGCCTGGTCTGCATCGCGATCGCGCTCACGCTCGTCGCCGGCCTGCCGCAGCTCGGACCGCCGTGGCTGCCGCTGCTGGCCTTCCTGGTGCTGTGGGTCGTCTACCTCTCGATCCTGCCGATCGGCCAGGTGTTCTACGGCTTCGGCTGGGAGCTGCTGCTGTGCGAGGCCGGCTTCCTGGTGGCGTTCCTCGGGTCCGACGCGGTCGCTCCCCCGACGCTCGCGCTGCTGCTGATCGTCTGGCTCGTGTTCCGGCTGGAGTTCGGCGCGGGGATGATCAAGATGCGCGGCGGCCGCGAGTGGCGCGACTTGACGGCGCTGATGTTCCACCACGAGACGCAGCCGATGCCCAATCCGGTCAGCCGCTGGGCGCACCTCGCGCCCGCGTGGTGGCACCGGGTGGAGGTGCTGGGCAACCACTTCGCGCAGCTCGTGGCGCCGTGGGTGCTCCTCGTGAGCGCGATCGGCGCCATCGGCTCGGTCGGCGGGGACGGGGCGGCGGTGACCGCGGTGCTCGGCGCCATCATGACCGCGTCGGCCGCGATCATGATCCTCACGCAGGGCTGGCTCGTGCTGACCGGCAACTTCGCATGGCTCAACTGGATCACGATCGTGCTCGGCTTCGCGGCCGTCGACGACCGCGTGGTGGCTTGGCTGCTGCCCGCCTGGCCCGCGGAGCGCGCGTACGCGCCGACGCCCGTGTGGTGGAGCATCCTCGTCGGCCTCGTCTTCATCGCCTACGTCTGGCTCTCGATCCCGTCGGTGCGCAACCTCGCATCGAAGCGGCAGATGATGAACGCGTCGTTCAACCGGCTGCGGCTCGCGAACGCGTACGGCGCCTTCGGCACGGTCACGAAGCGGCGCGACGAGATCGTGATCGAGGGCACGATGGCGGATGCGCCGGGTGACGACGACTGGGTCGAGTACGGGTTCAAGGGCAAGCCGGGCGACGTGCGGCGGGTGCCGGGCTGGTTCGCGCCGTACCACCTGCGGCTCGACTGGCTGATGTGTTTCCTGGCACTGGGGCAGTACGGCACGTGGTTCCGGGTGCTGCTCGTGCGGCTGCTCGAGGCGGATGCGCCGACGCTGCGGCTGCTGGGGCACGACCCGTTCGGCGGGGAGCGGCCGCGCTGGGTGCGGGCGCGCGTGTACCGCTACCGCTTCGCGACGCGCGCGCAGAAGCGGGAGACGGGGCAGATCTGGATGCGCGAGGACCGCGGGCTGCTCGTCGCGCCGATGGGGCTCACCGCGGGGTAGAACCGGTTCGCCGGTACGGGATCGCGGGTGCGCGGCGGCTGCACCCGCAGATCGGTACGGGGACCGTGGCCGCTGCCGGCGGGCGCCGCATCTCCAGCACCGAATTGCGGGTGCGCGGGCTTCGCACCAGCAGATCGGTACTGGCGAGCACCGCCCGGCGGGGCCCTTGTCAGTGGCCCTGCATAGCGTTCGAACAAGGCCGAGAGGATCTCACCTTTCGGCCGGTTCCTCGCCCATGGCTCCCCAGGCCGCCGGGCACTCCATGCACCGAGAGAGACCCATGTCCAGCATTCCTCCCCCGCAGGGCTTCGGCAGTTCGCCGCAGCCCACCGCCCCGCAGTTCAACGCCGCGCCGAGCCGCCACGCGGCCGCCCCGTCCTACGCGCCCGCCGCGGGCTACGCGCCCGCGCAGGGCTACGCGCCCGGGCCCGGCTCCGCGGCGGCACCGGGCTACGCGCCCGCGCCGCAGCTCGGCGGCCAGCAGCCGCCGCTCAAGAGCTTCCTCACCACGTGGCTGCTCGCGCTGCTCGTCGGCGGCCTCGGCATCGACCGCTTCTACCTCGGCAAGATCGGCACGGGCATCGCGAAGCTGCTGACGCTCGGCGGCTTCGGCATCTGGTGGCTCGTCGACCTCATCATCACGCTCACGGGCAACCAGACCGACAAGCTGCGGCGGCCGCTCGCCTTCTACGACCGGTACAAGAAGATCGCCTGGATCGTCACGGCCGCCTGGGTCGTGCTCGGCATGATCCTCGGCGCGGTGAACGGCGCGACGGCAGCGAGCCGCGTGCCGGTGGCGGCGCCGGCCCCCGCGAGCCCGGCTGCACCGGTCGCTGAGGAACCGGCGGCGGAGG